>JAYUGD010000001.1:0-2716 GCA_043767785.1 Zavarzinella sp.
GCAGAAAGCAGAAATCATGTCTAAAGCCAAAGACAGATGAAAGGCACGGATGTGACACGGAACCGACGATAGCCCTGACTTGTCCGTGTTGCATCTCTGTTTTCATCCGTCTTCGGTTTTGAACTGTCTTGTGTCTTTGGTCTTTATCCGTGTTTCGTCCGTGTTCGATCCGTGGCTAAAAATGTCTTTTCCGTGTTCCGGCCCGCGCTCCGCTCCGAAGACTCCGCTTCGCGGCTAAACGGCGGCCGCCTTCCTACAATCTCCCTCAAGGCGCCCGCGCCTGCACGGAGAACACACCCATGAAATCCCTCATCGCCCTGTTGCTCACCGCGTCCGTGGCCGTGGCCGGCGATTGGCCGCAATGGCTCGGGCCGAACCGGGACGGCGTTTCTCCGGAAACGGTCGCCCCGTGGACGGGGACGCTCAAGCCGCTCTGGAAGGTCAAGGTCGGCGAGGGGAACAGTTCGCCCGTCGTGGCCGGGGGGCTGGTGTTCCTGCACACGAAAGTCGCCGGCAAAGACGCGGAGCAGGTGCAGGCCTTCGACCCCAAGACCGGCGACCAGAAGTGGGAGCAGACCTACGAGAAGACGGCGTTCGCCCCGCTGTTCGGGCTGGGGCCGCGGGCCACGCCGACGGTCGCGGGCGACCATGTGTACACGTTTGGCAACACCGGCGTGTTGGCGTGCTGGGAGGCGAAGACCGGCAAGCCCGTTTGGAAGATCGACACGCTCAAAGACCCGAAGAAAGACAACTTGGGCTTCGGCGTGTCGGCCTCGCCGCTCGTCGTGGACAAGCTCGTGATCGTGCAGGGCGGGGCGGGGACCAGCAAGGGCGTGAAGGCGTATGACTGCCTCACCGGCAAAGAAGTTTGGACCGCCGGCGAGGACGCCGCCAGTTACGCGGCCCCCGTGTTCATCGACGGCCACATCGTCGTCCTCACCGGGGCGAACCTCTGCGGCATCTCCCCCAAGGGCGTGGTGCAGTGGTCAACGCCGTTTAAGGACTTCCTCAACGAGAGTTCCACCACGCCGATCAAGACGGGCGACCTGTACATCGCCGGCAGCGTGACGGCCGGGGCCATCGGCGTGAAGCCCTTGCCGAACCTGAACATGCCGCGGACGGAAGTGGTGTGGAAGAACCCCAAACTGACGTGCTACTTCTCGACGCCCGTGCCGGTCTCGAAAGACCACTTCTACGTCGTGACCGGGACGATCACCAACCCGGCGGTCACGCTCAAGTGCGTGGAGACGGCCACCGGCAAGGAAGTGTGGAACAAGCCCAAGGTCGGCAAGTACCACGCTGCCCTGATGCGCCTCGCGGACGGGAACCTCCTGATGCACGACGACGGCGGCCAACTGGCCCTCCTGAAGCCGAGCGTGAAGGAGTACGAAGAAGTCTGCCGCAGCCCCGTGTGCGGCCCGACGTGGGCGCACCCGGCGTTGGCCGACGGCGTCCTGTATGTACGGGACGCCGGGGAATTGGTCGCGGTGGCGCTGCCGGGGAAGTGACAGACAGACAAGGCGAGCGGGGGGACGTAAGTCCCCCGATTCTTTGTCTTTGAACGATCCGAATCGGGGGACTCACGTCCCCCGTTCGCCAAGATCACGAAAAATGGGTTGAGGTCTTTTCGCTCACACATTCGGAGACTGGCGTGCGTACGTTAATCAGCGGCGGGGCGGGGTTCATCGGGTCGCACTTGTGCGACCGTTTCCTGGCCGAGGGCCACGAGGTCATCGCGGTCGATAACTTCATCACCGGGAGTCTGGAGAACCTCGACAACCTCCGCAAGAACCCGAAGTTCTCGTTCATCGGGCACGACATCTCGAACCCGTTGCAGGTCCCCGGGCCGATCGACAACGTGCTGCACTTCGCCAGCCCGGCCAGCCCGGTCGATTACCTCAACTACCCGATCCAGACGCTGAAGGTCGGCTCCCTCGGCACGCACGTCACCCTCGGCATCGCCAAGGAGAAGCGGGCCCGCTACCTGTTGGCCAGCACCAGCGAGGTCTACGGCGACCCGCTCGAACACCCGCAAAAGGAGGAGTACTGGGGGAACGTCAACCCCGTCGGCCTCCGCGGCGTCTACGACGAGGCCAAGCGCTTCGCCGAGGCCATGACGATGGCCTACTGCCGGCACCACGGCGTCAACACGCACATCATCCGCATCTTCAACACCTACGGCGAGCGGATGCGCCTCGACGACGGCCGCGTCCTGCCCAACTTCATGGGCCAGGCCCTGCGCGGCGAGCCGCTGACCATCTACGGCGACGGCTCCCAGACCCGCAGCTTCTGCTACGTCTCCGACTTGGTGGAAGGCATCTGCCGCCTGCTCGTGACCGACTACCACGACCCGGTGAACCTCGGCAACCCGTCCGAGATCACCATCAAGCAATTCGCCGACGAGATCCAACAGCTCTCCGGCACCAAGAATGAAATCGTGTTCCGCCCGCTGCCGCAGGACGACCCGAAGGTCCGCAAGCCCGACATCTCGCGCGCGACGGCGCTGCTGGGCTGGGTCCCCAAGGTGGACCGGGCCGAGGGGCTGAAGCGGACGATGGATTTCTACAAACGGAAGCTGGGGAAATAAGATGGCGCAACCGAGCGAAGCGAGGGAGGCGAGCCGGGAGCGTTAGCGACCGGAGGGCGGAGCGACGAGTCTTCGAGTCGCGCTCCCCACGGGCGAGTTGCCTGACACGCGATGTCCAAACCCGCCGTC
>JAYUGD010000002.1:0-2715 GCA_043767785.1 Zavarzinella sp.
CACAGGGGGCTGACGCCCCCCGCTCGCCTTGTTACAGCGTTACCGCACGTACCGAAACTCCGCCGACCCCAACAGCGCCTGAACAAACGCCAGCCACGCGGCGGTGCGGGCGTCGCCGGCCTTCACGTCGGCCTCGGCGATCGGCACGCCGCTCTGATCGACTTGGTCCGGGTCGATGATCGGGGCCGCCGGGGCGTCCTTCTTCGCGGGCGTCTTCGGCTTGACGACTGCTTTGGGTACCGGCTGATCGCGGAACGACGACTCGTACACGCCGATAAAGACGTTGGCCCGGTCGGTCTCGGCGGCCGTGGGCAGGCGGCCGAAGGCGACACGGTAGGCGGTTTCAATTCGGGCGGCGTCGGTCGCGGCCTTGTCCTTTAGCAGCCGACTCGCGAGGGCGAGACTTTGTTCCCGGACGAACGCGGAGTTCAGCAGGAACAGCGCTTGGCCGGCCACGGTCGTCGTGTCGCGGGTGCCCGAGACGAGCGTCTGGTCCACCGGGTCGAACGGGGCCAGCGCCTTTGGCGTCACGCCGCGCAGCAGTGGCAGGTACACGCTGCGGTACTTGGCCCGGTCGGCCGCTTCCGTCACTTTCTTCGCCTCTTGGCCGTTGTCGGCCATCTCAATCATCTTGAGTTCTTTCGCCGGGGAGGCCGGCGGGCGGGTGCGGTCCAACGTGCCGGCCACAACTAAGGAAGCGTCGCGGATTTCCTCGGCGTCCAGCCGCCGGGGGCTGTGCCGCCACACCGACTTGTTCGCCGGGTCCGCGGTCTGGTGCGTCGCCGGGGCGTCGCCGCCGAGCTGGTAGGCGTGGGTGAGGACCAAGGCCCGCACCAAGCGTTTGACCGACCACCCGTCTTGCACAAACCGGCCGGCCAAGTGGTCGAGCAGAGCCGGGTTCGCCGGCACGTCGCCGTTGACGCCGAAGTTGTCCACGGTGCTGACCAACCCGCGGCCGAACAGGTGTTGCCAGACGCGGTTGACGGCCACGCGCGGCGTCAGCGGGTTGTTCGGGCTGGTCAGCCATTGGGCCAGTTCCAGCCGGCCGCTCTGACTTGGGTTGACCGGCTTGGCGCCCGGCACGTCCAGCACGGAGAGGAAACCGCGCGGGGCCAGCGGCCCGAGTTTCTCGGCCTCCCCGCGCAACCGAACTTCGGTGTCGGCGATCACCTTCGCGTCCCGCACCCCGTGGACGGCGTGCCCGCTGGCGGCCGGGTCTTTCAGGGCGGCCAGTTCGGCTTCAAGCCCCTCGTATTTCAAGCGGAACGGCCGTTGCACCGGCTGCCCGTTCGGGGCCGTGGCCAGCCCCTTGGGCGTGCCGCGGATTTCGTCCCACGCCTTCTTGGCGACGGCCACCTCCGCTTCCAACTTCTTGACCTTCTCCGGGTCGGGGGGCGGGGCGGCCGACTGCATCTTCACCAGCATGGCCGGGTCGTAGTAATCCAACCCGCCGCCGCCCATCTTGCTCCGCACGCCGGCGCAGTTGTCCGTACTCGTGAAGATGCCGGCCAGGCCGTAGTACTCGACCGTCGGGATCGGGTCGAACTTGTGGTCGTGGCAGCGGGCGCAGCTCACCGTCAGGGCGAGGACCGAGCGCGTGACGGCGTCGATTTGCTCGTCCACGTTGTCCATCACGAAGCGGACCTTGAATCGTTGGTTCACGTCCTTGACGCCGAGGGCCAGGAAGCCCGTGGCCGTCAGCAGGCGGTCGCGGTCCGCGGGCGTCGCGGCCGGCAGTAAGTCCCCGGCGATCTGCTCGCTGATGAAGCGGTTGTACGGCACGTCCGCGTTCACCGCGTCGATGACATAGTCCCGGTATTTCCACGCATGGGGATACGGAATGTTGCGGGACGGCCCGGTCGATTCGCCGTAGCGGGCCACGTCCAGCCAATGCCGGCCCCACCGCTCGCCGAAGCCCGGCGAGGCCAAGAGCCGGTCAACGACTTTGGCGAACGCCTCGGGCGAAGTATCCGCCGCGAAGGCGTCGATCTCGGCCGGCGTCGGCGGCAGACCAGTGAGATCGAAGGTCGCGCGCCGGATCAGCGTCGTCGTGTCCGCGTCGGCGACGGGCGGCAACTTCTGTGTTTCCAGCTTCGAGAGGATGAACCGGTCCACGTCGTCTCTGGCCCACGCCGTGTCCTTCACGGCCGGGACGGCGGGGGATTTCAGCGGCTGCCACGCCCAATGCTCTTTCTTGAGCTGCTCGTACTCCGGCTTCTTGGCCGTCAGGCTGGCCGGCGCCTTCGGCTTCGGCCACGCGGCCCCGTCGGCGATCCACGTCTTCAGGTCGGCCAACTGCTCGTCGGTGAGTGGCTTGCCTTCGAGGGGCATGCGTTTTTTCGCGTCCCCTTGCGACGCCCGCGTGAGCAACAGGCTCTTCGCCGGGTTGCCGGGCACGACGGCCGGGCCGGCGTTCCCGCCGGTCAGCAGCCCCTTGTGGTCGTCCACGCGCAGGCCGCCCTTCGAATTCGTGTCGGCCGAGTGGCACGCGAAGCAGTGTTCCACCAGCATCGGCCGGATCTTCGTCTCGAAGAACGCCAGCTTGGCCGCGTCGTCGGCCGCGACGGCGGTCGCCGGCCCAGCGACGGCGGCGGCTGTCAGCAGGCGGGCGGTGAGTCGGCGGAATATGGTCATGGGTCGGTGGTCCTTAAAATTCAGCGTGTTTCATCGTCTGCGAATCGGGGGCGGTCGTTTACCTCACCCCCTAACCCCCTC
>JAYUGD010000003.1:0-2715 GCA_043767785.1 Zavarzinella sp.
CGTCATGGCCTCCTCTGGCAGCGTGTGTCTTCAGTAAACACAAGTTACCACGAGGCCATGACTTGGGGGAAGACGAACGGTATTGCGGCTAAACGGGGTCATCTGATGGAACGCAATTCCGCAACACAACGGGATAGGTCGTCAACCGCCCGGCCGCTAGGCCGAAGCGGCCGGATTGCCACGATTTCGGCGAATCGGTCGCGCGCAATGGCAGAGTGGCTGGCAGGCCTTCACAATTGGGGTCGATTCCTCCAAATAAACAGCCAGTCCATTCTCTGTAGAGAGTCTCGCGCTCCGCTGCGCAAAGCCTTCGCGTCGCGGCTAAACGGGGGCGCTGGATGGGCGTTCGGCTCCTCGCCAAAAATCTTCCGCCTAATCGCTGCGCCCGCGATCCTCTCCTATCTGTCAGATAGATGTTGCACGGCGGGAAATTATCGGATACGTTTGAATGTCGCCCGCCTAGGATGATTTGGCCGACACCCGCCTGACCCTCGCCCTCCGTCCGCCCCAACCCTCCCGTGGATCGCGGCATTATGGCCCGACACTTGCTTCTTTCCCTCTCGGCCCTCATTCTCGTGGGATCGTTCGCCAACGCGGCCGTCACGTTGCCGACCGGGGGCACGGTCCAACAAGTGGACTTTGAGCGCCACCTGATGGGCCTGTTCAGCAAGGCCGGGTGCAACAATGGCTCGTGCCACGGGTCGTTCCAGGGGAAGAACGGCTTCCGGCTCTCCCTGTTCGGGCTGGACCCGGACAAGGACTTCGCCGCCGTCACCCGCGATTTTCAAGGCCGGCGCGCCGACCCGGTTCACCCGGACAATAGTCTGTTGTTGCTCAAGGCCACCGGCGTGATGAAGCACGACGGCGGCGTGAAGTTTAGCCGTGATTCGTGGCAGTACAACCTGATCCGCGAGTGGATTCGGGACGGCATGCCGCGCCGCAAGGGCGCCGGCGAGATTAAGGGCATCGACGTCAGCCCGAAAGACATGCTGTCCTTGAAGGCGGGCCAGAAGGCTCAAATTAAGGTGACGGCCACCTTCGCGGACGACTCGACCGAGGACATTACGCCGTTCTGCGACTTCCGCATGCAGGACGACGCCGTCGCCCGCGTGACCGCGTTCGGCGAGATTTCCGGCGCCAAGCCGGGGGACTCCGGGTTCGTGGTCCTGTACCGCGGGCAAGTCGCCTCGCTGCGGATTCTCGTGCCGACGCCGGCCGCGCCGGGGTTTCAGTACCCGAAGATCGACGCCGTCAACTACGTGGATACGGAAGTGTTCGCCAAGTTGAAGTTGCTCAACGTCGTCCCCTCTAACTTGTCCGGGGACACGGAATTCCTGCGGCGAGTGTCCATCGACGTGACCGGCAGCCTACCGACGCCGGCCGAGGTGCGTGGCTTCTTGGCCGACCCGTCCGCGGACAAGCGGGCCAAGAAGATCGACGAGTTGCTGAAAAGCCCGCGGCACGCCGCCCTGTGGGCCACCAAGTTCTCGGACGTCACCGGCAACAACACGGCCGCCCTCGAACAGCCGGCCCCCTTGACTAGCCTGAAAAGCCAAATGTGGCACGACTGGATTCGGACCCGCGTCGAGCAGAACGTCCCCTACGACGAGATCGTCCGCGGCATGTTGACCGCCAGCAGCCGCGAAGGCATGACCCCCGAGGCGTGGTTGGCCCACGTGAAAAAGGTCGAAGAGCAGGGAACGAAGTTCGACACGACCGAATACGCCGGCCGCAAGACGCTCGACCTGTTCTGGCGCCGGCAGGCCCAAGTGCCGAGCATCGAATGGGGCGAGAAAGTGGCCGCCGCCTTCCTCGGCGTCCGGCTCGAATGCGCCCAGTGCCACAAGCACCCGACCGACCGCTGGACGCAGGCCGACTACCGGGCCTTCGCGAACATGTTCGCCGCCGTCAGCTTCGGCAAGAATCAGTATTCGTCCCCGGACATGAAGAAGGCCGTGGACGCCGAGAACGCCGCGCGGAATGAGAAGGTCACCGACCCCAAGGCCAAGAACAACGTCGCCCTCGTCCGCGAGATGTTCATCGCGGAAGCGCCCCCGCCCGGCAAGAAGGGCGCCGGCCTCCTGACGCACCCGGACACCGGCAAGCCGTTGGAACCCAAGGCTATCGCCGGGCCGGAGTTCCCGCCCGCCAAGGGCAAGGACGTGCGGGCCGAGTTGTTCGAGTGGATGCGTGCCCCGGAGAACCCGTTCTTCGCCCGCAGTTTCGTCAACCGCGTCTGGGCGCACTACTACGGCATCGGGCTCGTGAATCCGGTGGACGACTTCTCGCAGGCCAACCCGCCCACGAACGCCCGGCTATTGGACGCACTCGCCAAGTCGTTCGTCGAGAGCGAGTTCGACATCCGCAAGCTCGAACGGACCATCCTCACGAGCCGGACCTACCAATTGACCGCATCGCCCAACGAGTCGAACCAGTTCGACAAGAACAATTACGCCCGCGCTTACGTCCGGCCGATGATGGCGGAACAAGTGGTGGACGTGCTCAATTCGGCCCTCGGCGTCGACGAGCAGTTCACCCAAGATGCTCCGGCCGGCAAGAAGATGACCGAAGTCGGCGCGAGCCGGCTCAACAACGCGAATATCAGTTACGTGCTGCGAATCTTCGGCCGGCCCCCGCGGACGACTGCCTGCGACTGCGAGCGGGCCATGGAACCCGCCCTGCCCCAGACCCTCTTCCGCATGACCGACCCCGTGC
>JAYUGD010000004.1:0-2711 GCA_043767785.1 Zavarzinella sp.
CTTCCCCGGCCGGTAGCCGGGGATGAAGCTGCCGTAGTCCTTGAGGTTGTTGGCCATGTCCTTCGGGTTGAAGGTGATGGCCGTCCAGAAGTAGCAGAAGAAGTAGATCAGGGCGATGTACAGGATGTTGTACACCCACCCGCCGCTGCGCTGGAAGTTGGACCCGAGCTCGGCCGCCCAGTCGGCCCCGCCGCTGCGGCCGATTTGCAGGAACAGGAAGCTCGGGATGATGAGCAGACTGCTGGCGAAGATGACGGGCATGACGCCGGCCTGATTGACCTTCAACGGCAGGAACTGCCGAGTGCCGCCGTACACGCGCCGGCCGCGGACGTGCTTGGCCGACTGCGTCGGGATACGGCGCTGCGCCTTGGTGATGGCGACGACGCCCATCACCACCGCGACGAACAGGGCCATGAGCATCACGAGCTTTTCGAAGCTGATGTCCCCCGTGCCGGACCCGAGGGTGAACAGGGATTCCTTCAATCCGCCGGTGACGGAGTCAAACAACAGGCTACGGGTGGCGTCCGGGATGCGGCCGACGATCCCGGCCATGATGATGAGCGAGATGCCGTTGCCGATGCCGTACTCGTCGATCTGCTCGCCGAGCCACATGAGGAACAGGGTGCCGACTGTGACCGTGAGGATCGCCGAGAACGCGAACCAGTAATAGTTGAACCCGGCCGCGTCGTACCCCGGGGCCATCAACCCCATGCCGGTTGGCTCCGGCGCGATGATGCCGCGTATCCAGAACGTCGCTTGGATGATGGTAATCGGGATGGTGAGGTAGCGGGTGTACTCGTTGATCTTCTTCTGGCCGTTCGGCTCCTTGCGCAACTTCTCCAAGTACGGGGACAGCCCCGACGCGGACAGGAGCTGCAGGATGATGGAAGCCGAGATGTACGGCATGATGCCGAGGGCGAAGATGCAGGCGTTGGTGAGGTTCCCGCCGGAGAACGTGGACACGAGGCCCAGCACTTGGCCGAACGCCCCGCCGGACTGGGCGGCCATCTTCTCGGCCAACTTGGCCTGATCGACCACGGGCAGGGGGATGCAATACCCGATGCGGTAAACGATCAGGAACAGCAGCGTGATGTAAATCTTGCGCCGGAGTTCCGGGATCATGAAAATCGTCATCAACTTGCGCATCGGTGGTTCCCTTCGCCCGCCCGTCCATGGCCATAGGACGACAAAGTCGCCCTCCCCGCCGGCGTGCGCGGGATTTACCCAGAAAAAATAACATAGGGAGCCGGGCCGGCCGCGGCGACTGCCATTGGCCGTCACTTCCCGCATTGCCGGCCGCGGCGCGACCCGCCGGCCGCCGGGCTTGCGAAGCCGAACGCAACGAGGTCGGCGAATTTGGAGACGCCACAATCGGCGGCGGCGTGTTGTCATCCCCCCGCCGCACGCGGTTCGTACATTGACGGGACCGGGGGGAGGGGCGTTCGATGACCGACGTGAAGCGGATTTTGGCCAAGGCCGTCGCCGGCGAGCGCGTCACTTTCGCGGAGGGCGTGAAGCTCTTCGACTGCATGGACCTGCACGCCCTCGGCCGGGCGGCCCACGCCGTCACGACGCGGCTGCACCCGGAGCCGTACCGCACCTACAACATCGACCGCAACGTCAACTACACCAACGTCTGCGCGGCCGTGTGCGACTTCTGCGCGTTCTACCGCAAGTCCGCGGACGCGGACGCCTACGTGCTGACGCGGGAGGAACTGTACCGGAAGATCGAGGAGACGATCGCCCTCGGCGGGGACCAGATTCTGATGCAGGGGGGCATGCACCCCTCGCTGAAACTGGAGTGGTACGAAGACCTGTTGCGCGACCTCAAGGCCCGCTACCCGACGGTGAACCTGCACGCCTTCAGCCCGCCGGAGATCTGGCACTTCCACAAGATCAACAAGCTCCCGCTGCGGGAAGTGCTGCAACGCTTGAAAGCCGCCGGCCTCGGCAGCCTCCCCGGCGGCGGCGGCGAAATTCTCGTGGACCGCGTCCGCAAGGAGCTGACCAAGGGCAAAGCCCTCTCCGACGAGTGGCTGGAGGCCAGCCGCGTCTGGCACCAGCTCGGCGGCAAATCGACTTGCACCATGATGTTCGGCCACGTCGAGACCGTCGCCGAGCGCGTCGAACACCTCGACCGCCTGCGCGCCCTCCAAGACGAGACGAACGGCTTCACCGCGTTCATCTGCTGGACGATGCAGCCCGGCCACAAGATGGCCCACTTCCCGCAGGTCGGCGTGTTCGAGTACCTCCGCACTCAAGCCATCGCCCGGTTGTATTTGGACAACATCCCGAACATCCAGTCCTCATGGGTGACGCAAGGGGCCAAGGTCGGCCAAGTGGCCCTCTTCTTCGGGGCCAACGACATGGGATCCCTGATGATCGAGGAAAACGTCGTCGCCTCGGCCGGCACCGTGCATTACCTGACACTCGAACAGATCAAGCGCTCGATCCGCGAAGCCGGCTACGTCCCCCGCCAGCGAAACGTCTACTACGAGTTGATCGACGACGGCCCGCCATCGCCGGTGAGCCTGCGGGCGCCGGGGACGCCGGGGCGGTCGCTGCCGGTAATCGCGTGATAGTTTTGTTAGCCGCAACGCGGAGGCTTTGCGCAGCGGAGCGCGTCCCGACACGGCCGCCGATGGGTGACGACCGCCGGCACGGGCGACGGCGGCGGGACGCGCTCCGCTGCGCAAAGCCTCCGCGTCGCG
>JAYUGD010000005.1:0-7600 GCA_043767785.1 Zavarzinella sp.
CAGCGCGCTGCGACCCCTCCGGGGTCGAAAACATTTCAATAACGCATCCCACGTTCCCCGGGTGCGCCGAAGCGGCGACCCGGGGCTAATGGCTGCCACCCCTCCGGGGTGAAAACCAAGATCGTCGGCATCAACGATCAAATCGCCAACAACTCCAGCGCCCCGCGGGCGGCGCGCCGCACGTCGAAGTCGAAGTCGCCGCAGGCTTCGAGGAGGGCTTCCACCACCTCGTCTTCTTCCGGCTTGAACTTGCCCAATAGGTACGCCGCCCGCTCCCGCACGATGGCGTCCGGGTCGTGGATGGCTTCCAGCAAGTACGGCACGCTGGCATGGCCAATTTTCTTCAACGTCGAGCCGGCGATGGACCGCACACGGCTGTCGTCATGGCCCAACAGCGGAATCAAGTATTGGATGGCTGGGGCGGCCTTCGCCCCCAGGCGGCCGAGGGAAGCCATCGCCTCCAAGCGGACGCTGCCCTTGGCGTCGTCCAAGGCTTCGATGAGGGCCGGCAGAGATT
Source organism: Zavarzinella sp. (assembly GCA_043767785.1). GTDB lineage: Bacteria > Planctomycetota > Planctomycetia > Gemmatales > Gemmataceae > Zavarzinella. Next base: position 518 of record JAYUGD010000005.1, read on the forward strand.
CGGCGGCGCCTTCGCCGAAGTCGCCGAGGGTGCGCGTCGCCCGCTTGCGGACGTGTTCGCAGGAGTCCTTCAGGGCGTCGATCAGGGCCGGGACGACGCGGCCGGAAGTTTCGCCGAGTTCGTTAAGGCCGACGATGGCCATTGCCCGCATGTCGTCTTCGTCCGAGTGCAGGGCGTCGAGGAGAATGCCGGCGGCGTCTTCCCGGTACTCGTCCGGCAGCGACCCGGTCATCACGGCAACAATAATCCGACGGACGAGGGCATACGGGTGAAGAGTGGCGGGCATAAAGTCACTTCACTAAAGAGGATAAGAGGCTGCCGACCCCCAGCGTGGGAAGCCGAACGGCCGGATAATCAGATGAAGTGGTATAGAACACCGATTCGGCGAATGTGGTGCAACCGGCACAAATTACCGCCGGAAAGCCCGTGGACAGAAAGCCCGTGGACGGCCGTCCACGGGCTTTTCCCCGACAGGTGTTTCACCGGCCCTTAAAACTGATCACGAACCCCAACGCGCCCAGCAATAATCCGACCGCCATCGTGATCTGGTGCAGTTGGAGATTATAGCCTCCAATACTCGTCAGTTCTTGGATTGGTCCGATCACCAAGTGCGGGACGGCCGCGATGAACGCCCCGGCAATGGCGAGGCCGACGGACAGGGGAGATCGGAAGAAGATTGACATCAACAGAATCAGCCCGGCCACCAGCGGGTTGAGGCTGTCCACGACGGGCGAGATGTCGGTCCCCACGATGGGCAGGTGCGTATTCGCCTTCCGGTCCAGCATGGTCTCGATGATGCCGAGAGTTTTTTTGGCAACCGCCTCGTTCCCCTTCGTGTCCTCGGCGGTGGCCATCGTCTCGACGTTCTTTTGGGCAGCGGCCAGTTCGTCTCCTTTATTCTGCTTCGCCCACAGCGCTCCGGCGGCGATCATCACCGCCCCGAGGATGAAGCGCAGTTGCCAGCCGGTGACGAAATGGACGGCCTTCTTCAGCCCTTGGCCCGGCTTCTTGGGGAGCGTCTTCGGGGCCTTGGCGGCCGCCTGCATCATCTTGCGCACGTTCACCGGCTTGGCCGACGGCTTGGCGGCCTTCATCACGGCGACCTGCTCGACCATCTGCTCGGCGGCGGCCTCGGCTTGGACCGCGGCCTCTTTCTTGGAGACCCCCTCGGCCTGAAGCTTGTTGGCCTCCCGCGTCGACAGCAACTTCTTGGCCTTCGCGTCTTGCCGGGCTTGTTGGGCCTTCTCGACGCGGGCCAGCAGCGGCTCCCGCCACGCGGCGAAGCGGGGCGCCTTCGACTCGCCGCCTTCGGCCAGCTTTTCCCGCATGGCCAGTTTGGACTCGTAGCCGAAGAGGGCCTCGTAAAACTCTTCCCAACTCCGGCCGGCGTTCTGGGCCACGAACAGCCGCAGTTGCTCCTCGTCCATGCCGGCGACGCGGAACCGCTTCAGCATCTTTTCGCACTCGTCCACTGCCGGCGTGCGCTGGGCGGCGGCACCGCGGTCGAAGACGAAGTGGAACCCGAACGCCAGCGCGACGGCGAGGACCGCCGCGCCCAAAAACACCCAGTGCAGGCCGAGCAGGAACAACGCGGCGAGGACGATCACGCCGCCGAAGAGCGCCAGCGCCCAATCCGTGAACTTCGCCCCGAAGACCCACTCCCGCGTCTTGCGGAACACAAACGTCTTGCCCATCACGCCGCTGATGACGAAGTGGGCGACGACCGTTTCCGCCATCAGGGCGAGGACGGCCAACGAAATCATCAAGCCGCCGACGAACGCGCCGACGGCCACGGCCGCGAGGCAGCCGAGGAAGTACGCCGGGATGACCTTCCGGCGAATCTTGGCGAGGGCGGCGTTGCGGAACTTCTGCTCGCACGCTTCGAGCGTCGTCACGTGCTCGTCGGTCGGCTGGAACGGCCCCGCGTGCCCCGGCCGGCGGGTCTCCAGGTCGGCAATGAACTCGTCCATCGTCTGGTGCCGCTCGGCCGGGTCTTTCGCCAGTGATTTTTGCACGACGGCGTTGAGTTCCGGGGACACGCCCGAAATCGGCGGCATCGGCTCGGTGGCGTGCTTGGCCATCACCTCGAACACGGTCTTCCCCTGGAACGGCGGCTTGCCGGACAGCAGGGCGTACAGCGTGCAGCCGAGGGAGTAGATGTCGGCCCGCGGGTCCACGGTCGAGGCGTCCCGGCACTGTTCGGGGGACATGTACGACGGCGACCCCATCGCCGTGTTGACCGCCGTGATGTCCGACGGCAGTGACTGCAAGCCGGTCTTCTTGGGCGAGTTCACGTCCGCGTCGGTGCCCGGCAACTGGTCGTCGGCCGCGGACATGGCGGCCGTCTTCACCAAGCCGAGGTCGGCCACCTTGACCAGCCCGTGGACGTTCAGCATCAGGTTGTCCGGCTTCACGTCCCGGTGGATCATCCCCCGGTCGTGGGCGTACTTCAGCCCGCGGGCGGCCTGGACGATGTGGCTGACGGCCGCCTCTTGCGTCATCTTCCCGTCTTTTTTGATCACGTCCCCGAGCGACTTCCCCTCCACGAATTCCATGCTGAAGAAGTTGATGCCCTGCTGCTCGCCGATGTCGTAAATCTGCACCACGTTGTGGTGAACCAACTGGGCGGCGGCGTACGCCTCGCGCGTGAAGCGGGCCAAGAACACCGGGTCGTTCGCCCACTTGGCGTTCATCACCTTCAGGGCCACCGGCCGGTCGAGGGAGACCTGCCGGGCCAGGAACACCGCCCCCATGCCGCCGCGGCCGAGTTCCTTCACCACCTCATACCCGCCCAGCGTGTCCGGCATGTCGATGTCCGACTCGGATACGTCTTTGGCCTTCTTCTTCGGCTTCGGCGCGGGGGCCTCGACACGGGCCATCGTCCGCTCATCGACGGCGGCGGGCGAGGCCGGCGCCTCGAACACGCCGGTGCGGTCTTCCTCGTCCGCCGCGACTTGGCCGTAGGTCGCGTCCGGGTCGTTCGAGAAGGCCCCAGTCACTTCCGTATTGTCCGATCCTTGGGCGGGCGTCAGGGGCGCGTGGGTCAGTTCGGTCTCGCCCTCGTCGTAAGGTCGGCGAGCCGGGGACGGCGGCGCGATGGTGGCGTCCGGGTCCGGCGCGGGAACGGGCTTCAGAGCCGGCGCTGATTTCTTCGCGGCCGCCGGGGGACTCGCCACGGCCGGCATCTTCACCGTCCTCGGGGGGACGGCGAGGGTCGGCTCCGGCTGCGCGGGGATGTTCGGAATTTCCCCGGCGATCTTGGCGGTCGGCCACTCGTCCCCCTCCGCGGGGACGGTCAGGGCGATCTTCGCCCCGCACTTGGGGCACTTGGGCGTGTACTTGCCGGGTTTGGGCGCCGTCTTGGCAACAATGCGGAATTCACAGTACGGACAGCGAAAGGCCACGGTGTTCCCCTCCCGAGGGAGTGCGAGTCCTGAACGAGATTGGGGGCATTATCCACGGGCGGGGAGTGTCTGGCAAATGAAATACTGGTGAGATGAGCGCTTCGTTCGCGTTTGGTAGTTCTTTCAAACTCGCCTTGCGGCCACCGCCCCGCATCGGGTATGGGCCGGTCGTTGCGCCATTTCGCGAAGGGGCCGGACAGCGTGTTACTGTATGGGCGATCACTGGGGAGTCTGCTGCTCGCGGGGGGCGTTTGCACCCTGCTGGCCGGGTGTCTCTCCGGAAACCCGACGTACTTCCCGTACTTGTTCCCCGGCGGCGGGGCCGGCCGCAGCCACGCCAAGCCCCTCGGCAACGGATACTTCGCGGACTTCGACCCGCACTCGAAACGCTTGGCAGTCCGCCCGGAGCAGACGACCGTCCCGCTCCGCGGCACCCAAGTCGTGATCGCCACCGTCTACGACGAAAACGGTCAGCCGCGCCGGGCCAGGCGCGTCGAATGGATGATCGAGGGGCCGGGGACCATCGTGGAGGTGGACGAGAGCGGCTACCTGTCCGACCGCGGCCTGAAAGTCGACAACAAGTACGGCTACTCCTACACGGATTACCGCGAACACACCATCACCCGCGGCAACCGCGACCCGGACGACGACTTCGAGATCGGCCCCGGGCAAACGTATTGCATCATCACGTCGGCCGTGCCGGGCGAGACCAACGTGATCGCCTACGCCCCCGGCATCGCCGACTGGGAGGGGAACAAGAAGTTCGTGAAGTTGAACTTCATCGACGCCCGCCTGCAATTCCCGGCCCCCGCCTCGGCCCGCGCCGGCGGGGAACACGTTTTTAGCACGAAGATCAACCGCGTGGCCGACACCGACCCGAAAGCCTTCCGCATCCGCTACCGCATCATCGACGGCCCGCCCGCCGCCTTGACCACCACGAGCGGTGGGCCGGTCGAGAGCGTCACGGAATCGACGGCCGCCCCAAGTGCGGACGGCACGGCCAAAGTCCGCATCAATCAGCCGACGGCCGCGGTGGGCACGAATCGCGTCGCCATCGAAGTCATCAAGGCCGACCCGGCCGACCCGGCGAAGTTCACCGTCGTCTCCCGCACCGAGACCAAGATCACTTGGCAGTCCCCCGAAGTCGGCGTGACGGTCGATGCCGGCAAGGTCACTCCGGTGAACCAAGACTTTCTGGTGACGTATGCCGTCGCCAGCAAAGGCGGCGTGGACACGCAGGACATCACCCTCAACGCGACCGTGCCCGCCGGGATGCAGTTGATGAAAACCGAGCCGCGGGCGACCGTGGACGGCGACACGCTCATCTGGACACTGCCCGGCTTGGCGGCCGGCCGACAGCAGACCGTGCAGGCCACTTACCGGCCGACGCGACTCGGCAACGCCACCGTGACCGCCGACGTGCGGACCTTGGACGGCCTCACTGCCCGCGGCAGCAACGTCGTCCAAGTGGCCGAGGGCAAACTCAGCTTGGCCCTCGAAGGGCCGACTTCCGGCGTCGTCGGCGAAGTCTTACCGTTCAAGATGATCGTGACGAACACTGGCACCGGCCCGCTGGAAAAGGTCATGGTCCGCGGCCGCGTCGAAGAGGGCCTGGAGACCGGCCCCAGTTCGGACGTGGTCAACGAGGCCATCGACTATCTGGACGCCGGGGCCTCCCGGACGATCCAGATGCCGGTGACGGCCAAGCGCGGCGGCACATTCCAGATTCAAGCCGGGGCCATCGCGGACGGCAACGTGCGGGCCGCCCCGCGGACGGCGAACGTGACCATCCAAGAAGCTCTGCTCTCCGTGACCGCCCACGGGCTGAACCGGGCCTACGTCGGCCAAGAAGTGTCGTGGGAACTCGTCGTCCGCAATCAGGGGGACGTGGCGATGGGCAACGTGACCGTGAAGGCCACGCTGCCCCCGGAAATCTCCTTCGTCAGCGCCACCGACAAAGGCCAAGGCGCCGGCAAGGACACCGTCTGGAAAATAGGCGGACTCGCGGCCCGACAAGAGCGCAAGCTGACTATTACTGGGCGATGCGAGAAGCGGATCGAAAAAGCGACGCTGACGGCCACCGTGAGCGGGGAGCCGACCGCCGCCAAGGACGGGACGGTTCGCCCGGTCTCCTTGGTGAGGCCGATCACTGGGACCAAGCCGGCCGAGGCCAGCGTGCAAATCCTCGGCGTGCCCGCGATCCAGGTAAACATCCGCGAGTCGGCCGACCCGGTCAACGTGGGGCAGACCACGACGTACACGGTGCGGGTGAAGAACGTCGGCACGCAAGAGGCCGCCAAGGTGGACATCTTTATCGACGTGCCCGAGCAGTTGCGGGCCGTGCGGGCCAGCGGGGCCGGGGCGCAGGGCAAAATCGACGGCCGACAAGTCCGCTTCCCGGTGATTCAAACGCTGGCGCCGGGGGCCGAGGCGGTTTTCACCGTCGAGACGGAGGGCCAAACACCGGGGAACGCCCGCTTCCAAGTGGAAGTCGTCAGTTCCAGCCTCCGGCAGCCCGTGCGGGCCGAAGAGCCGACCCGCGTGCTGGGCCGGGAGTCCAAACCCGACAATCGTTGAAGCGGCTTGTCGGGGATACCGATAAGTTGTCTGTAGCGGGCGGAATCGACTCCCCTCGCCGGGGTACATTCCCTATTTTAACATCGTGGGTCCGTCACTTACCCAACCTGCTGGATCAGCACAAGACATGACGCACGAGAACGGGCAAACCTTCACCACCGCCCCTGAATTGCCGAGGGAACTCGAACAGGAGACGTACCTCCTGTTCCGCGAGTTTTTCGACAAGGCGGAGAAGAAGCGACGTTGGAACATCAACGAAGACATCCCTTGGAACCAGTGCAACCGCCATTTGAACCCGGTGATCGCGGACGTGATTGAGACGTTCACCGCCGTCGAACTCTACCTGCCGGACTACACCTCGAAAATCCTGCCGCTGGTCCGCAAGAGCAAGGGCCGGGCGTGGTTCTACGCCAACTGGGGCTATGAAGAGTCCAAGCACTCGCTCGCGTTGGGCGACTGGCTGGTGAAGTCCGGCCACCGCACCGAAGAATACATGGCGGACCTCGAAGAGAAGGTCTTCGCCCGCGAGTGGAACCTGCCGCAGGACAACCAGCTCGGCATGATCGCCTACGCGATGGTCCAAGAACAGGCGACGTTCCTGAACTACAAGAAGCTCAAGGACCGCGTCGAAGAGATGGGGCGTGATCCGGCGCTCGAACAGTTGCTCAGTTTCGTTTCGGTGGACGAAAAGTCCCACTTCGGCTTCTTCCGCGACTGCCTGCGGATTTACATGAAGCACGACCGCGAGGCGGTGATCGTGCAACTGCGGCGCGTGATGAACACGTTCGCCATGCCCGTCGTCCACGACCTGTTGGACGACAGCGCCCGCCGCATCGCCGAGATTCAGAGCTTGGACCTGTTCGACTCCCACATTTACTTCCGCGAAGTGTACCTCCCCGTGATCCGCGACCTGGGCATCAGCCGGGAGGAAATGCGGACGACGATGCGGGAAAAGAAGTCATTGCGGTACCCGTGACTTTGGTCTGACCGGCTTGGCGACCGGAAAGCCAAAACATTTTTGGCCACGGATCGAACACGGATAAAACACGGATCAAGGCAGAAGAACTTCACCACAGAGGACACAGAGAGCACAGAGGAAAAC
>JAYUGD010000006.1:0-7598 GCA_043767785.1 Zavarzinella sp.
CCAGCCACGCCCCGAGGCACCCGAGGAAGCTGGCGCCGATCACGAAGCCGGCCAGAACGAGGGCCGCGTGCAGCGGGACGCGGGAGAAGGACAGCAAGCCGTCCCGCGCCAGCCGGACCATCTTCAGCACGGTGAACTTGGACGCCCCGGCCACGCGCGGCGGGGCGGCGAACCGGACTTCCGCCGTCCGGAAACCGACCCAGTGCACCATCCCGCGGATGAACTGGTGCCGCTCCGGCAGGGCGAGGAAGGCGTCGAGGGCCGGCCGCGTCAGCAGGCGAAAGTCGGCGGCGGCCGGGCGGATGTCCATGCCGCTGCAGTGGCGCATCAGCCAGTAGAAGAGTCGGGACGTCGCCGTCTTGAACACGCCCAGCGAGTCGTGGTCCTCCCGGAGGGTGACGACCACCGCGTGGCCCGCCCGCCACTGGTCGAGCAAGTCGCGGATGACGGCCGGCGGGTGCTGGCCGTCGGCGTCCATGGAGATGACGACATCCCCCCCCGCCTCGCGCAGGCCGGCCGACAGCGCGGCCTGGTGCCCGAAGTTGCGGCTGAGCCGCAGGTAGCGCACGCGGGGGTCGCCGCGGGCCAAGTCGGCCAACACTTCCGCGGTCGCGTCCGAGGAGCCGTCGTCCACATAGAGCACTTCGCAGTCGATCTGGCCCCCCAAGCCGTCCAGAACGCGGGCCAGTTGTCCGTGGAAGATGGGCAGGGCCGCCGCCTCGTTGTAAGCCGGGGAGACGACGGTCAGTCGCGGGGCGGGGACGGCGGTTAACATCAAAGCGGTTACCCGGATGAAAGGAGATCGCAGGGCCGGACCGGGGTGAACCCGGCCCGCGTGTACGCGGCTTGGAAGTCGGGGGCGCGGAGCAGCCGGGTCTCGTCCGGGCGGCGGCGCAGGTCGGCGGGGCCGCGGCAGTCCCGGCCCAACAACGTGTCGTCGGCGTGGCCGGGGTGGCAGCAGATTTCCACCGCCCGGACGCCGCCGAGGCGGGCCAGCCACCGCGGCCAGAACGCCGGGTCCGCGACACGGGACGGGTCGGTCACGCCGGCCAACGCCTGGCAGCCGGGGAAGCCGCGGGCCGCCAGGCGCCGGGCCGCCCGCCCGCCGAAGACGCTCAGGGCCGTCCGCTTCACCCGCGCGCCGGGGACGCGGCACAGGGCGCCCGCCGGTTCGATCACGCGGCGGACGAAGGGCCGGCCCCCCGCCGCCGAGAGCACGTCCAACAGGGCGGCGTCGCACGGCGGGAACACCGACACGTGTTGGTGGCTGTTGACCAGCGCCGGCGGCGCCCCGATTAACTCGACGAACCGCCGGCGCTGCGCCGCGAACTCCCGCCGCACGTCGGCCCCGTTGATGCGCCCCGAGACGACGCGGGCCAAGAAGGCGGCCAAGGGCCAGAACTCGCCCGTCGGCCGCACGAGCGACGGCACGGCTTCCGGCAAGCACACCGGCCGGTCCAGCGTCAGGTTCGGGTGCCACCCGAGGTCGCACTCCGGCCGGGCGGCCAGCCACAGGCCGGCCGCCTGCGCCGCGGTCGGCGTGTTGACGATCATCACGGCCCCGCCGAGACGGCGCTCCCGCGCCAACTCTAAGATGGCTCGAGACGTCTCCGGGCCGATGCCGTAGTCGTCCGCGACGATGGTCAACGTTCGCCTCACCTGTCCCGACCCCTCAGAATGCCGGCAACCCGCGGCCGAAGGCCGCCGCGAAGGCCGCTTGATACGCCAACCCGGCCGCGGCGAGAACCGCCAACAACCCCGCGGCCCACGCCCGCCACCGCGACTGGGCCAACGCGATCGCCCACGCGATCAGGAACGGAACGGCCGCCGTGTGGCAGTACCGCGTGAAACTTTGGGAATACGCGGCCCACTGCCCGGCCAAGGGGACGTACACCGTCGCCGCCGTCGCCGCGTACCACGGCATTCGCTGGCGCCACCCGCGGCCCCCGCGCGCCGCCCAGACCGCCTCCGCCGCCGCCGTCAGGTAACAACACACCAAGACAACCGTCGCCATCATCTGGTCGAATGGGTGGGGGTCGGTCGCCTTGTTCATCAGCCGGCCGACTTGGAGGACGTACTGCCGGCCGGTGAACAGCGTCCAATAATTTGGCCGGATGCCCCACCCGGCTTCCTCCGTGAGGAAGTACAAGTCCCACCGGCCGAACCGGACGTGGCACCACGCGAAAAAGCTGACTGTGCCGGCCGCGGCGACCACCGCCACCGCCGTCGGCCGCCACAAGTCCCGCCACCGCGACCCGGCCGCGAACCACACCGCCACGAGGGGAACCGCGGCCAACGGCAGCCCGATAATCCGCGTCGCCGTCATGGCGAAGCCGTGCGCCGCCGCCAGCGCCAAAGCCGTCCGCCCCGGCCGCCCGGTCCAATGGCACATGCCCAAGAAGCACGCCAGGAAGAGCGCTTCCGAATACCCGACGACCAAATAGAACGCGGCCGGGTGGCACAGCAGCAAGCCGACGACGACCGCCCGCCCGCGCGGGGCGACGCCGGCGGCCCGCAGCAGCAACAGTAAGTATGTCCACGCGATCCCGCACGCCAACTGGCTGATGATTAAAAATGAGCAAGGCCACGCGACCCCCGTGGCCGCGTGGAAGCCGCGCGCCGCCAACGGGTAGCCGGGGAAAAAGGCCACGTTGCCAAAGTCGGCGGGCGTCAGCGTGTCCGGCGTGTGGTAGCCGTCCTTGGCGATGCTCAGATACCACCCGGTGTCCCAATTCGCCAAGCCCTCATACGCCGCGCGCACGGTCCGGTCGGCCGGGTTTGGCATCTCTTGCCGCCCGGCCCACGACGCCGCCAGCACGAAGGCCAATTGGCCGACGGCGACGGCGAAGCCGACGGACGCGGACCGGCCGTAGGGCGGTGTGGGGGCACCCATAAGCAATCTCTGACGGCCGGGCCGCCAGACCAGTTGAGAGAGAGACCGTTCGTGCCAGGGACCGCCCCGTCGCCCGGCGAGTCGGTTCCGGCGCGGCGAGACTTAACCATCCTATCGAATCCGGGGGGGCGGGCCGTGATCCATAATGAGGCGGACGGCCCGCTCCCGGCCGGGCGGAAGTCGCAAAGCCATCACAAGCAGACCTCGCGGCCCGGCGGCGTTCACAGGCCCCCGATGAACGGGGGCTTGGGCGGTGAGTGCAAGGGACGGCGACGAGCATGTTCCGTTGAGCGGCTCGGGGGCCGGTTCCATCGAAATTGTGGTAATACGAGGGCCGCGAAGTCGGAGCCCGCCGACAATGAACCCGTCACCGCCGACGGCGAACCATTGCCGGGAGACCCGGAAGCCCATGATCGAGACCGACCCCGAGTTCCTCGCCCTCATGGCCGCCTGCCGCGACCGCCCGGCCGACGACGCCCCGCGCCTCATCCTGTCCGACTGGCTGGAGGAGCACGACGAGGACGCGTGGGCCGAGTTGATTCGCGTCGAGTGCGAGATGGAACGCACACGGGACGAGGGCCGGCGGGAGGCGCTGAAAGCGCGGGCGGACACGCTGATTTACCTGTGTTGGCCGGCGTGGTTCGGCGGGCTGATTGATATTCTCGACCGGCTGCCGGGTGGAACATGGTCCAGGCATGATCGTACTGACTACTCGCAGCGAGATTTTGAATTGCTGCGCCGCACCGGGCCGGAGTACGAGCAGCGGCGGGACGGCGTCGATGTGGACCCGCGATTTCCGCCGGATGTTTTGTGGAGTGACCGCGGCCTGCCGGCGCTCTGGTTACGATGGGATTCGCTGCGGACCCCTGCGGTTCAGGCGTGGTTCGACTCGCCGCAGGCCCGCCGGCTTTGGCGAACGTGCGCTCTCATCGGCGGGAGGGACGATCGATTGCCGGACGGCCCCCTCGGCGTATCGGCGGGGCTGCGGACATCACTGGCTCTGTCTCTGCTGATTGAAGAAGGATACCAGCGAAAGACCGTGCTGCCGCCCCTGACGCAACCGCCGGATTCGGACCCACGCCGGCCCCGTCAGATCAAGTCGATTCGTGACTTGTTGGCTCGGTTGGACGGCACCAACTTCGGCACGCAAGATTTTCCGTCCGTCGCCGTCCTGTCCATTGCGTGCAACCAGGATTGGCCACGGCTGGGCCGCTTACGGTCAACCTTCGACTGTAGTCGACTTCGCCGCTTTTCGAGCAGTGAGTATTACGGGGACGTGACGACGGGTCTGCTCCGGACGCAGGTGTTCGATTCGCTGGAGGAGTTGAACCTGCACCGTATTCATCACGCGGACTTGGTCGATGCCTTGGCGGAAGCGGCCGAAGCCGGCCGGATGCCCCAGTTGCAGAAACTGCACGCGACATATCGCTTGGGTGAAGACGGTTACGTGCGGCTGTTGAACACCACGTTGGCTCGGACCCTGACGCGGGTTCATTTCAAAAGCACCGGCTTAACGCCCACCTGTTTGCGAATGGCAATCGATTGCGGACTCATCGACCGAATGACGCGAAACGCGGGCCGGCTGCCGGATGGCGACACTGTCGCGTTGGACCTGTCCGACAACCCCCTCGGCGACGACGGGGGGCGACTGCTGGCCGCCGAACCGGTGTTGGCCCGCTTTGCACGCCTCGACTTGTCCCGCACCGGACTCGGCGACGACGGCTTGACCGCGCTGCTCCGGTCGCCATACGCCTCCAGCCTGAGAGAGTTGGATGTCTCCCAGAACAAGATCACAGACGCGGGAGCGGATCTCCTGCTCGCGTCTGACATGTTCAACGCCCCCGGCGCCGTCTGGTTCTACAACAACGACATTTCGTACGTCGTGGAACGCGCGTTACAGGGCAAATTCAGCCGGCAGTCGGACATCGAACCCTCATTGCGGAAATGATGGCTCCGTCAGTCCCGCCGGCCGGTACCCCGCCGCCCGCCCCGCCCCTATAATCTCGGAGACGTTCCCGAACGCCCGCCGACCTTCCCCCTTTGGCCGAGACATGCTGCACATTCCCGCGTTGCGACTGGGCAAGCCCTACATTACCCTGGAGCCGAAGACCACCCTCGTCCACCACGCGACCGGGGAGCCGGTCGCGGAGGTGAGCCAACTCTCCAGTATTGCCATCAACCGCGACCTGTCGAAGATGCCGCAGGCCAAGAAGGAACTGGCGAAGATTCCGGTCAAAGATCTGATCGCCATGTATGCCAAGGCGGCCGACTACTTCGCTAACGGCACGCTCCCGATTGGGGACCAGGAGCAGACGTTCGACGACTACATCCGCTGCCTGTCGTCCACGACCGGGTCGCCGATGGTGTTCTGCCGGCGCAACGCCGGCAAGGTCGAGTACGTCCTTCGGAACGTCGAGGAAGTCCTGGGCGGGCTGACCCGCGGGCTGGACCTGTCCGTGCTGGACACAGGCTACGGCGTGCAGAACGGCCGCATGGCCGCCTTCTACCCGACGACGGACGCCTTCGGGGCCATCCTGCCGAGCAACTCACCCGGCGTGCATTCGCTGTGGGTGCCGGCCATCGCCCTCAAGACGCCGCTGGTGTTGAAGCCGGGCCGCGAGGAGCCGTGGACGCCGCACCGCGTTTTGCAAGCGTTCCTGAAGGCCGGCGTGCCGGCGAGCGCCATCAACTTCCTCCCCACCGATCACGCCGGGGCGGCCGACATCCTGAAGGGGTGCGGGCGGTCGATGCTGTTCGGGGACACCAAGACGATGGAGGGGTACAAGAACGACCCCCGCGTCGAGCCGCACGGGCCGGGGTACAGCAAAATCCTCATCGGCGAGGACATGGCCGACCGCTACATGGAGTTCATCGACGAGATGGTCGAGTGCGTCGCCGCCAACGGCGGGCGGTCGTGCATCAACATCTCGGCCATCTGGACGCCGCGGAACGGCAAGGCCATCGCCGAGGCCGTGGCGACGCGGCTGGCCAAAGTGAAAGCCCGCGCGTGGGACGACCCGAACGCGGAACTGGCGGCCTTCGGCAACCCGGACGTGGGCGTCGCCCTCTCCGGCATGGTGGACGAGGGGCTGAAGACGCCGGGCGCCGAGGACGTGACCGAGCGCATCCGCGGCACGCCCCGCCTGGTCCGCGAGGGCCGCTGCGCGTGGGTGTTGCCCACGATTATTCATGTGCCGAACACCGAACACCCGCTGACGAACAAGGAATACCTTTTCCCGTTCGCCAGCGTGGTGGAGTGCCCGCAGGCCGATATGCTAAAGAGGATCGGCCCCTCCCTCGCGGTCATGGCCTTGACCGAAGACCCGACATTCATCCGCAGCCTGTTAGACTGCCCGTTGATCGAGCGGCTGAACATCGGCCCCGCCCCGACGACCCGGCTGACGTGGGACCAACCGCATGAAGGCAACCTCTTCACCCACCTCTACCGCCAGCGGGCTTTTCAGCAGGCAAGCCGCCGTGCCGCCGCCGTTTGACTTCACGCCGCTGAACCGGGTCGTCTCCGGCCCCGGCAGCGTCGCGCGCCTCGGCGAACTGACACGGGACTTGGGCGGCCGGCGCGTGATGCTCGTCACCGACCCGGGGCTGGAGAAGGCCGGCCACCCGCAGCGGGCCGAGCACATCCTGCGCGAGGCCGGCCTCGAGGTCTTCACGTTCGACGGCGTCCAGGAAAACCCGACGACGACGGACGTGGCCCGCGGGGTCGAGTTCGCCCGCTGGCACCAGATCGACTTCCTCGTCGCCGTCGGCGGCGGCAGTTCCATGGACTGCGCCAAGGGCGTCAACTTCATCTACACCAACGGCGGCCGGATCGCCGACTACAAGGGGAGCGGCAAGGCCACCAAGCCGATGCTCCCCTCCATCGGCGTCCCGACGACCGCCGGCACGGGGAGCGAAGCACAAAGTTACGCCCTCATCACGGACGAGTCGTCGCACATCAAGATGGCCTGCGGGGACAAGAAGGCCGCCTTCCGCGTGGCGATCCTCGACCCGGAACTCACGCTGACGCAGCCCCGCGGGGTGACGGCCGTGACCGGCATCGACGCCATCGCCCACGCGGTGGAGTCGTTCGTCTGCACCCGGCGAAACCCCGTCTCCACCCTGTACGCCCTCGCGGCGTGGCAATACCTGGAGCCGAACTTCGAGACCGTCCTGCGGGAGCCGCACAACCTGCCGGCCCGCGCCGCCATGCAGCTCGGCGCCCACTTCGCCGGCGTGGCCATCGAGAACGCCATGCTCGGCATCTGCCACTCGTGCGCCAACCCGCTGACGGCCCACTACGGCGTCACGCACGGCACGGCCATCGGCATGCTGCTGCCGCACGTCGTCCGCTTCAACGCCGTGGCCGTCGAGCACCTGTACCGCGAACTCCCGCCCGCCGGCGTGATCTTGAACGGCGAACCCGTCTCCGAAGTGCTGGCCCGCCGCCTGACCGAGTTAGTCGAACTCGCCGGCCTGCCGACCCGCCTGCGGGACGTGGAGGTGAGCGACTCGATCTTGCCGCTGCTCGCCGTCGAGGCCAACGAGCAGTGGACCGCCCGCTTCAACCCCCGCACCGTCGGCGAAGCCGAGCTGACGGGAGTCTACGAGCGGGCGTGGTAACTCTCAAATCCCAAAGACCAATGACCAATGGTTTGTTTTTGTTGCGGTTTTCAGCTCCAACGGAGCGTCCGCTTGTAGCCAGGCC
>JAYUGD010000007.1:0-2709 GCA_043767785.1 Zavarzinella sp.
AACCATAACCATACAAGACCCAATAAAATAGTTACTCCAACGAGACCGCCTGACGGCGGTTGAAACGAGCGAAGGCCATTACAACTGGATAGTCTGCCGACTGACGGCCCGCGAGGCCAAACAGACCGGATTGCCAAGAATTAGGCAAATCGGTCGCGCGCATTGGCAGGCTGGCTGGCTGGCAGACCTTCACAATTGGCCGGTCGGCCGTCACGCCGGGAACAACTCCCGGAACGTCTTGATCGTCTGCTCGGCCGCCGCCCGAGTCCGGGTAGGCGAACGCCTCGGCCGAGAAGTAGCCGTCGTAGCCCGTCTGCTTGACGGCCTCGGCGACGGGCCGGAAGTCCGTGTGGCCCAAGCCGGCCGGGCGGCGGTTGGAGTCGGCGAAGTGGATGTGGCCGATGTACTTTCCGCCGGCGAGGATCGCGTCGGCGAGGTTCGTTTCCTCAATGTTCATGTGGTACAGGTCGGCCAGCAGTTTCACGTTCGTCGTCTTGAGCGTCTTCAAGAAGCTAACGCCGTCGGCCACGGTACAAAGCAAGTTGGTCTCGTAACGGTTCAACGGCTCATACAACAGCCGCACGCCGAGCTTCGCGGCTTGCTCGCCCAGCTCGTTCAGCGCGTCCGCGAGATAGGCGAACGCCGTCGCTTTGGAGACGCCGTCGCCCCAGCGGCCTTGCATCGATCCGATGATGGCGGGCGCCTTCAACGCCCCGGCGGCGGCGATCATCTGCGCGATGAAGCCGCGGGCCTTCGTGCGGACCGCTTCGTCGGCGTGCGTCAGCGTCAATTTGTGCCGCACCCAGCCGCCGCCGGTGCCGACGGCGGCGACGGCCAACCCGTGCTTGGCCATGATCGGGGCCACGGTCGCGGTGGCAATCGCCTCCGGGCCGGGCGGGAAGATTTCCACGGCGTCGAACCCGAGGTCGGCCGCCTGTTTCGCGGCGTCTTCCAGCCCGTCCCAGAAGACGAACGGCCCGCCTTTCGCCTCCGGAACCAGACTCACCGTCACGCTGCTTTTCACCGGCATGGCCGCCCCCCGTTCGTAACATGGGGCTTAATGTATCCGCCGGCCCCACCCCGATGAAAACCTTCCTCATGCTCCTGCGGCGCGCGCACCTGTATGCCGGCCTGCTCATGCTGCCGTGGGTGTTGCTCTACGGCGTGACGGCCTTCCTGTTCAACCACCCGTCGGCGTTCAGCGACCAGCCAACAGTGACCTTCGGCCGCTCTGCCATCCAAGGCACGCCGATGGAGCGCCCGCCCACGCCGCGGGAGACGGCCGAGCAAGTCGTCGCCGCGTTGCGGGAGCGAACGCCCGCCGCGGGCTACGCCCTTGCCGACCCGGACGGGGCGGCGTTCACCCGCGAGTTCGCCTTCGCCACCGTGAAGACGGACGAGCTTGAAATCAGCGTGCTACTGGAAGCGACCGGCAGCGGCGGGACGATCCGCGCCAAACCCGTGACGCCGCCCAAACCGTCCGGGCCGCCGGCCCCGTTCGCCGTGGGCCGAGAAGTGTTTGCCGCCCCGAAGTCTACGGGCGGTAACGGGCTGAAATTCCCCGACACGATGGCCGACCGCGTAAAGGCCGCCGTGCCGACGATCTTGGAGAAGGCCGGCTTTCCGACGGGCGAAGTGACCGTGACCTCCGTGCCGGACGTGTCGTTCCGCATGACGGCCGACGACCAGACGTGGAAAGTGACGTACAGCCCGACGACCGGGAGCGTCAGCGGCAAGTTGGCGGATCAGGAGCCGCCGCCGGAACCCGTCTCCACGCGGCGATTTCTCACCCGCCTGCACTCGGCCCACGGCTACCCGTTCGAGCAGAATTCCCGGTGGGCGTGGGCCGTGCTCGTCGATGCGATGGCCGTCATCTTGCTGTTCTGGGGCTTCTCCGGTCTGTTCATGTGGTGGCAAGTCAAGGCGACGCGGCGCTGGGGGGCGGTGGTCTTACTGGCGAGTCTCATCGGCGCCGTGCTGATGGGAATGGGGATGCACGAGCAGATTGTCATTTCAGGAAGGTGATCGGTTTCCCGTAGTCGGCCCCTTCAGGGACCGGCGACGAAAAACATGACTCTCGGCGGGAACTCATTGACTTCGGCGTGCGGCGGCCCGCCTCCTAATCGTGGAGCAAGTCGCGGATTTGCCGGTCCACGGCCACGGGGTCGAACCGCCCCTCGTAGCGCTCGACAAGTCGGCCCTGCTGGTCGAACAGGTAGAACAGTGGCACGCTGTTGGTCTTGAACTTGCCGGCCCACAGGGCGACCGGGTCTTTCAGATGCACGTTCCGCGTCTCGGCCCGGTACTGCCCGAGGAACTGCCGGGCATTGGCCACGGCGTCCGTGTCCCCCGCCGGGTCCACGCTGACGGTGATGACCGACAGCCCTTCGTTGCCGTACTTCTTTTGCAATTCGACCACGCGGGGGATCTTCTCCCGGCACGGCCCGCAGAACATGCCCCACACGTCCACGAGGACGACCCGCCCCTTGAGGGCGTTCACCTCGGCCACCAGTTCCTTGTAGCTCACGTCGTCGATTTGAACCGCCCCCGGCGGGGCCGCCGTCGTGGCGTGCGCGCAGCCGAGGACCAGACCCACCAGCAAAAGATGCCGCATCCGTGCGACCTTTCTTGTTCGGGGGAGAACCGTCCGCCGGATGGTACCCGAGAGGGCGGGATCGTGGAAAGGGCAAGTGGAACGGGCGGCCGGAA
>JAYUGD010000008.1:0-2707 GCA_043767785.1 Zavarzinella sp.
CCGGTCTTCTCCGACCGGCGCCCCGTTGGGGCCAAAATCATTGTCCGTCGTCGGCGGTCCAGGGGCGGAAGCCGCCCCTGGCTATTATCCTGCGCCCCGTTGGGGCGAAGACCGGCCAACCCCGAGTACGGGGTTCTATCAATAACTCCGAACACCCTCCGTCTGGAATCTCACCCATGACTAAAGACGACATCGCCGCCGTGCTGGAGGAGATTGGCACCCTCTTGGAACTGAAAGGCGAAAGCACGTTCCGCACGATGGCGTACCACAACGGCGCCCGCGCCCTGAGTCAGTACGCCGGCGACTTCGCGGCCCTGATCGAGACCGGGAAAGTCGGCGACATCCGCGGCATTGGGGCCTCGCTGGCGGAGAAGGTTCAGGAACTCGCCGAGACGGGCGAGCTGCCGCAACTCGCCGACCTGCGGGCGGCCATCCCGGCGGGCGTGATCGAGATGTTGCGGATTCCGGGGCTGGGGCCGAAGAAGGTGAAGACGCTGTACGAAGACCTGAAGCTGACGACGGTCGAAGAACTCCGCGTCGCCTGCGAGGCCGGCATCGTGGCCAAGCAAAAGGGGTTCGGGGCCAAGACGGCGGCGAAGATTCTGGAAGGCATCCGCTTCCTCGGCACGGTCGGCCAGCGCGTGCGCATCGACCACGCCTTGCCCTTGGGCGAAGCCTTGGTGGAGCAACTCAAAAAACTGCCGGGCGTGATCCGGGCCGAACTGTGCGGCAGCCTCCGCCGCCGGCGCGAGACGGCCAAGGACATCGACATCCTTATCAGCGCCAAAGACCCGACGCCGATCATGGACGCCTTCGTCAGCCTGCCCGAGGTGATGCACGTCGTTGGCCGCGGCGACACCAAGGCGAGCATCGTGGCCGGCATGTCGCTCGACGGCACGAAAGTCGTCTTGAACGCCGACCTGCGCGTGATCGACGATGAGCAGTTCGCGTTCGGCCTGCTCTACTTCACCGGGTCCAAGCCGCACAACATCCGCCTGCGGCAACGGGCCATCGACCGCGGCCTGTCGCTCAACGAGTACGCCCTGTCCGGCGGAAAAAAGCCGGTGACGGCCAAGAGCGAGGCCGACATCTACAAGGCCCTCGACTTGGCGTACATCCCCCCGGAACTGCGGGAAGACACGGGCGAGATTGAAGCCGCCGAGAAAGACGAACTGCCAACACTCGTCACGTTCGACGACCTGCGCGGCGTCTTCCACAACCACTCGACCTACAGCGACGGCACCGCGAGCGTGGAAGAAATGGCCCTCGCCGCGAAGGCGATGGGCTTCGACTACTTCGGGATCGCGGACCACTCGCAATCCTTGAAGGTCGCCAACGGCCTCAGCCCGGCGGCGGTGCGAAAACAGCACCGCGAGATCGACGCCTTGAACGCGAAGCTCAACGGCGTCCACATCTTCAAGGGGATCGAGTCCGACATCCTCGACGACGGCTCACTCGACTACGACGACGAATTGCTGCGGGCGTTCGACTACGTCGTGGCCAGCGTCCACACGAACTTCGGCATGTCGCAAGACGTGATGACCGCCCGCATCTGCAAGGCCCTCGCCCACCCCGCGACGACGATGCTCGGCCACGCGACCGGCCGCCTGTTACTGCGCCGCGAGGGCTACAAGGTGGACTTGGAGGAAGTGCTGAAGGCCGCCGCGAAGCATGGCAAGATGATCGAGATCAACGCCCACCCCGCCCGCCTCGACTTGGATTGGACTTACGTCAAGCGAGCAAAGGCGATGGGCATCCCGATTGTCATCAACCCCGACGCCCACTCGCCCGGCGGCCTCGACGTGACGCGCTTCGGCATCGACGTGGCCCGCCGCGGCTGGCTGGAAGCCGGCGACGTGTTCAACACGCGCCCGCTCAACGAGGTGGCGAAGGAACTGGACCGCCGCAAGGCGGCGTGGGCCGAGTGACGCCCGCATTTGTTTAGCCGCGACGCGACGCTTTGGGAGTGGAGCGCGGGCCGGAACGCTTCGAACAGCTTCCCATTTGGGCGGGCGTTTCATTTGGGTGCGGCGTTCGCGCTCCACTCCGAAGCGTCGCGTCGCGGCTAAACAATTTCGGCAAACGGCGTCACGAACGGCCAGCGTTGGACTGGCCGGCCTTCCTTCACCGGGTTGTTTTCCACATACGCGACGGCGCGGTGAATGTCTTCAGCGGTCTCCAAAAACACTTTCCACTCGCCGCGGGCGAAGCACTTGGGGCGCTTGCCGTCTTCCGGCTCGAACGGGTGGACGCCGGCCTCGGTGAGCTTCGTCGTGGCCCGGCCCTTTAATTGCATCACCAATTTCTCCACGTCGAGCCGGTGTCGGCCGACGACCAGATGCACGTGGTCCGGCATCACGGCGCACGCCCACACGAGCAGCCCGGCCTCGGCGGCGTACTTGGCGAACCCCGCGGCCACCGCTTCGGTCTGAGCGCCGTCGAACTGGACGGCCGGGTGGGCCAACGCCTCTTTGGTCGCCAATCGTGTTTGCCGGTCGTGCGGCTGGTGGGCGACGGAGCGCGTCTCGGTCGTCTTGGTGGCCGGGCCGTAGCGGAACAGTTCCCACGAGCCGACGAACTCGGACCACGAGCCGCGCGGGTCGTTCGGCAGCCAAAACCCGTACGCGCCGAAAATGACGTGGGAGCCGATGACCATGCCAATCTCCTGTACTGTTTAGCCGCGACGCGACGCTTCGGAGTGGAGCGC
>JAYUGD010000009.1:0-2699 GCA_043767785.1 Zavarzinella sp.
TGTCCCCGACCGTCTCGCGGGCGCTGAACTCGTCGGCCCCCTTGAGGGTGTCGTTCCCGCCTTCGCCGTAGATGGCGTCGCGGCCGTCCCCGCCGACGAGGGTGTCGGCGCCGTCGCCGCCCCAGATGGCGTCGCTGCCGGCCTCGCCGTACAACTTGTCGTCCGCGCCGCCGGCCTCGGCCGCACTCCACTCCTGCCCGCCCTTGATGACGTCATTGCCGTCGCCGCCGGCGATCGTGTCGTTGCCGTCGCCGCCGACCAGCGTATCGTCGGTGGCCCCGCCGGTGATCTGGTCGGCCCCGGCTTCCCCGTAGATGAGGTCGGCGCCCTCGTCGCCGCTCACCACGTCGTTGCCGTCCCCGCCGTAGATCGTGTCGTCGCCGTCCCCGCCATACACGGAATCGTTGTCGGCTTGGCCGTAGAAGGCTTCTGGCGCGCGGCCGCCTTGCAGCCAATCGTCGCCGTCCCCGCCGAACACGGTCGCGGGGAACAGGACGTCATTGACCACCGCCGAATCGTCGAGGGCGACGGTGTCGTTCCCCCCCAGCGCGTCCACCTCGGCCGAGCTCACCAGACTGCTGTCAACGGACTCCATTTCGGCCGTGTTCCCATCCAGGTCGGTTACGGCAATCGTGATCCCTTCGACGGCCACCGAGCCGTCCTGATGGATGATCCGAATTTGGTCGGCGTCGTCCGTCCCCTCGACCCGAAGCAGCCCTTGGGCCATGTCGAACGTGGCCACCAGGCTGGCGGCCATCAGGCTGCGGACTTCGAGTTCCTGGATGGCCAACCGCGGTCGGTGGGCGGGTTTCGGGTGGCGGTATGTGCGCGGCTTGGCGTCGAACAAGCGGCGGAACATGGCAGTGGCGGACATGGCAGTGGCGGACATGGCAGTCTTTCGGTCAGTGTGTGTTGGGGAGCGGCTCGGCCGGGCCGAATTGGCCGGGCACGTCTCTCCTCATGGTGCGTTCACCTGCTCACCCCCGCCCGGGTTTTGTACCGGCTGCGGGGGGAAGCTCCCTTCCTGAGCGAGAAGCCGGGGCGAATGTTACACGCATTTCAGAATCGGTGTTTCAACTATTTGGCTGCGATTCCCAAGGATCGGGAATCCGAGAAGAAATGGCCGGTCGTCGGGGTAAATTCCCGCCGGCCTTCCGGCGCCAATGATTTTGGTTTCGGGATTCGCGAGAGCCGCCGGGCCGCTGATGTGAAGAAGCGGTTGGGCGCGAAGAAGAGAAGAGCCTGATGCGCGGGGAAGGCGGGTGTCAGATGTTGGACTGGTCGGGTTGGCGGATTTGGTGAGGCCCTCGAAACGGTCGTTTCGCGGGCCGGGGCGAAGCGGCCACCGTTACGCGGGCCGCCACTTCGTCTTGCGGCGGCTCTTCCACGACCGCCGGGCGGCGCGGCCGGGCGGGCGCCGGGCGTCCGGGTCTTGAGCGCGGGCGAAGGCCGTGTGCCCGATCTTGCGCGGCACGTCGGCCTGGCCGAAGGCGGTTTCCCCGAACGAACGGGTCAGGTGGTTGTCCTTCATCGCGTCTCTGTCGTGCGGCGGGGTGTTGACCGACAGACACGGGCGGGGAGGTGAGGTTCGGGCCACGCCCGCGGACGGCCGCCCGCGGGCGTTCGGTCACGCGGTCGCCAACACCGGCGCCGCCAGCACGTCGCGCACCTTGCGATGGAGGCCGTCCGTGGTGAACGGCTTCTGGAGGAAGTGGACGGCGTCCTCCCGCACGCCTTCGAGCAGCGCCTCGTCCGCCGTGTAGCCGGACATGAACAGCACCTTGAGGTCGGGCCGGGCGTCCCGCAACTTCTCGGCGAGTTCGCGGCCCCCCATGCCGGGCATCACCACGTCGGAGAGCAGCAAGTCCACGCGGCCGGGCAGGCGGCCGAACAGGTCGAGGGCGTCGGCCGGGCACGGGGCGGTGAAGACGCGATAGCCTTTCCCCTCCAAGACGCGCTGGGCGAAGGCGCGGACCAAGTCCTCGTCCTCCACGAGCAGGATCGTCTCGCGGGCCGTCAAGTCCGGCCGGCGCGAGTAGCCGGTCGTCTTGGCCGGCGGGCGGTCGTTGCACGTTGGCAGCACAATGCGGAAGGTCGTGCCCGCGCCGACTTCACTCTCCGCCGTGACCGTCCCGCCGGCGGCCTCCACGATCCCATAAACGGTGGCCAGCCCGATGCCGGTCACCTGCCCGGCGGGCTTGGTGGTGAAGAACGGCTCGAAAATGCGGGCCTTGGTCGCCGCGTCCATGCCGGCGCCGGTGTCCTGCACTTCCAAGACTTGGTCCGGGCCGGCGGCCCGCGTCCGCACCGTCAGCCGGCCGCCGCGCGGCATGGCGTCGCGGGCGTTGACGGCCAAGTTCATCAGCAGTTGCACCATCTGGTTCGGGTCGGCCTTCACCCGGCCGGCCTCCGCGTCCAAGTCCGTCGTCAGTTCGATGTGCTCGCCGATCAGCCGGCGCAGCATCTTCTCCACGTCCTGCACGACCTTGTTGAGGCCCAACGCGGTCGGGGCCGTGACCTCGCGGCGGGCGAACGCGAGCAGTTGCCGCGTCAGCCCGGCGGCCTGCTCCCCGGCGGCGCGGATGTCGATGCCCAAGTCGTGCGCGGCCTCCCCGGCCTGCGTCTCCCGCAGCAGCAGTTCGGAACAGCCGTTGATGACGGTCAGCAGGTTGTTGAAGTCGTGGGCCACGCCCCCGGCC
>JAYUGD010000010.1:0-19400 GCA_043767785.1 Zavarzinella sp.
CCGGGGGGTGAGGTAAACGACTCCCCCGTGGCAAAATCCCCCGAGCTGACCGCCGACCTACCCCCGGACCCCGCCGACGACCGCTTGCGCGTGCTGGTGATCGACGACGAGAAGGCCCACGCCGAGACCGTGGCCGACATCCTCGATTCGCACGGGTACGACTGCACCGTCGCCACCAGCGGCAAAGAAGGGGCGAAGAAGCTCGCCGCCGAGGAATTCGACTTGGTGCTGACCGACCTGCGCATGGGGGACTTGGACGGTTTGGCCATCGTGAAGATGGTGAAGGAACAGGGCGACGGCTTGGTGATGGTCGTCTCCGGGTCGAGCGACGTGAAGACGGCCGTGCGGGCGCTGCACGAGGGCGCCGCCCACTACTTGCTGAAGCCGTTGGACAAGGCCGAGCTGCAAACGGTGGTGGACAAGTCGGCCGACGAGTTGCGGCGGCTGCGGACCATCCGCGAACTGCGCAAGCAACTGGACGAGAAGTTCGGCTTCGAGGGCGTCGTCGGCAACAGTCCGCGGATGCAAGAGTTGCTGACGCGACTCAAAGCCTTCGCCCCGACCAAGGCGACCGTACTGATCCTCGGGGAGAACGGCGCCGGCAAGGAATTGGTGGCCAAGGCCCTGCACACGAACTCGCCGCGGAAGGCGAAGCCGTTCGTGCCGATGAACTGCGCCGCCCTCAACGAGAACCTGTTGGACGACGAGATGTTCGGCCACGAGCCGGGGGCGTTCACCGGGGCCGAAAAGCTGCGCAAGGGCCGGTTCGAGTACGCTAACGGCGGCACGCTGTTCCTCGACGAGATCGGGGACATGCCGCTCCCCTTGCAGGCGAAATTGCTGCGCGTGCTGGAGAACGGCGAGGTGAGCCGCATCGGCTCCAACGAGACGATCAAGGTGGACGTGCGCCTGATCGCCGCCACCAACCGCGACGTGGAGGCAATGATTAAGGACGGCAAGTTCCGGCAGGACTTGTACTACCGCCTGCGCGTCGGCCTGCTGCGCATCCCGCCGTTGCGCGAGCGCAAGAAGGACATCCGCGTGCTGACCGTCCACTTCCTGGACGAGTTCTCCAAGCGGCACGGCAAGAAGGTGACGAAAGTGGCCGCCGGCGTCTGGAAGATGTTCGACCACTACCACTGGCCCGGCAACGTGCGGGAACTCCGCAACCAAGTGGAGAGCATGGTCATCCAAGACACGGACGGCGAACTCGGCCTCGACGACTTGATGGAAGGCGACGGCCCGCACGTGCCGCCGGGCGACGTTGCCGAGGCCGGCCCCGACGCGATGCTCGGCCGCCCGCTGGCCGAAGTGATGCGCCACTACTGCGAGAAGGCCATCGAGGCCGCCAACGGCAAGCGCGAGGAGGCCGCCCGCGCGCTCGGCATCGGCGAGCGGACACTGTACCGGCAGATCCAGGCGTGGAAGCTCCAAGACAAAATTCGCGGCGCCGTCGCCGCCGCCGACGGCAACCACGCCGCCGCCGCCGCCGCCCTGGGCATGTCGCTCGACGCGCTGGAGCGGAAGCTGAAGCAATTGGGACAGGCGGAGGAGGAGTGAAGCCGAGTAAAGAGAAGAACTTCACCACAGAGGACACAGAGATCACAGAGAAGACCAAACCGAGAAAAGACATTTATGATCCGCAGATGAAATCAAATGTTCACAGAGCAGAACCGGGCGACCTGATTTTTCATCTGCGTTCATCTGATTGATCTGCGGATAACTGGTCTTGTCTTCTCGGCCTTTTCTCTGTGTTCTCTGTGTCCTCTGTGGTTCAAACTGTCTTTCGGGTGATCAGCCAGCTCATGCCGCGTATTCAGCAACTCCCGTCCAACGTCGTCACCAAGATCGCCGCCGGCGAGGTGATCGAGCGGCCGGCCAGCGTCGTCAAGGAGTTGCTCGAAAACTCCATCGACGCCGGGGCCACGCGCCTCGACATCGAACTGGAGCAGGGCGGGTCCGAACTCATCCGCGTCGCGGACGACGGGCACGGCATCCACGGGGACGACTTGCGGCTGGTGTTCGCCAGCCACGCCACCAGCAAACTCTCCAACGCCGACGACCTGTTCCGCATCGGCACGCTCGGCTTCCGCGGGGAGGCGATGGCCTCCATCGGCGGCGTCGCCAAGGTGAGCGTGCAGTCCCGCCCGGCCGGGTCGGCGGACGGGGCGGCCATCCTGTGCGACGGCGGCGACCTGTCCGACATTCGCCCGTGGAACGGGTCGCCCGGCACGCGCGTCGAGGTCAAGCACCTGTTCTTCAACACGCCGGTGCGCAAGAAATTTCTGAAGGGCATCCCGACCGAACTCGGCCACGTCACCGAGACCGTCACCCGGCTGGCGCTGGCGTACCCGGCCCTGCACATCGTCTTGAAGCACAACGGCCGGCTGGTCCACGAGATTCCCGCGTCGGCCACGCTGCCGGACCGCCTCGGGCTGTTCTTCGGCAAGGACGTGCGGGACAACTTAATCGAAGTGGACGCCGAGGCCGGCGGGTTGGAACTGTTCGGCTACGTCACCGACCCGCAGTGCGACCGCGGCAACGCCAAGACGCAATACCTGTTCGTGAACGGCCGCTGGATCCGCGACCGCAGCCTCGCCCACGCCCTGCAAGAAGCCTACCGCGGCCTGCTGATGACCGGGCGGTACGCCGTCGGGTTCCTATTCGTGAACTTGCCGCCGGACCAAGTGGACGTGAACGTCCACCCGACCAAGAGCGAGGTCCGCTTCCGCGACTCGTCGGCGATTTACAGCTTGGTTCGCGGCGGCGTCAAGCGGGCGCTCTTGGCCAAAAATCTGCTGCCGAAGCTGCAAGTGTCCAACGACGAGCCGTTGCCGGAAACCGTCGGCGAACAGGCCCGCTCCCCGCGCTTCGACCAGGCCGTCTACACGCAAGCTCCGTGGGAACGCGAACCGGCGCCGCCGACGATCTTCGCCACGCCGCCGGAGGCGAAGCCGTTGGCCGTGGACGCGGGCGAAATCGCCTTCGCCCCGCCGCGGGAGTTCACGCTCCCACAAGTTCCCGCGCCGGCCCCGCCGCCGTTGATGACGATCCCGGCGCTGGCCCCGCCGCAGCGGGCGATCCAGATTCACGACGCCTACCTGGTCGTCGA
Source organism: Zavarzinella sp. (assembly GCA_043767785.1). Lineage (GTDB taxonomy): Bacteria > Planctomycetota > Planctomycetia > Gemmatales > Gemmataceae > Zavarzinella. The sequence continues at coordinate 3,113 of JAYUGD010000010.1, forward strand.
GACGCCGCAGGGGATGCTCGTCATCGACCAGCACGCCCTGCACGAGCGCATCCTGTTCGAGCAGCTCCGCCGCCGCATCCTCGACGGCAAGCTGGACGTGCAACGCCTGCTGATCCCCGAGCCGATCGACCTGACGATGGAACAGGCCGCCGTCGTCTTGGACGCCAAGGTCCAACTCGCGGAACTCGGCCTCGAAGTCGAAGACTTCGGCGGCGGCACCGTGGCCGTCTCCAGTTACCCGGCCTTGTTGGGCCGCATCCCCGTGCAGCAAATCTTCCAAGGCGTCGTGGACGAGCTGGTGAAGGACGACCGCACCCCCACCAAGGCCCACGTCTTCCATCACCTGTTGGCGACGATGGCCTGCAAGGCGGCCGTCAAGGCCGGCGACAAGCTGACGAGCGACGAGATCGACTACCTGATGCAACTCCGGCAACTGGCCGAAGACTCCCACCACTGCCCGCACGGCCGCCCCACGTCGCTGACGTTCAGCCGGCACGAGTTGGACAAGCAGTTCAAGCGGATATGAGGCCTTTGTTTCGCCGCGACGCGGCGAAACGGGCTTTTTTCACCGGGTCATCGCGTCACCCGGCAGCCAGCCCATCTGCCCCCCCGGCAAGCGCACCCGCACCCAGCCGCCGCGTTCATCGAGCGGGGTCACTTCCACGCCGGCCGGGATGGGCTGCGGAAACCTCGCCGGAAATTCGGCGTTGTTGCCGGCTCGCATCACCGCGGGGGCCGTGACCACAACAACCGGCTCGGCCCAGTGGCGGGCGGCTTGTTTGTTGGCCTCGTGCCATGCCCACGCCGAGGCCCATGAGCCGAGAAAGCACATTAGCCCGGCGGCCAGCGTTCCGGGGGAGCGGGTCAGTCGCCAGCGGGCCAGCGCGATTCCCCCGGCGAGGTTGAAGAGAAGCACGACGGCGAAGATCGCCTGCGGCGACACCGCCACCGGCGGCCGGGGCGGGGGAATTGGCCGACTCGCGTCGGCCAATTCCCCGTCGCGGGGCAAGATCACTTGGCCGCGGGTGAATTCCAGCCGCGTGAGCAGCCCGTCGTCATCAGGGAACAGGCGCAGCCCGTCACGGTAGGCGGCGATGCTGCGGCCGATGTCCCCGGCGAGGTGCCACGCTTGGCCGCGGTGTTGGGCCAGTGCGGGCGACTTTTCTTCCTGCCACTGCTCATCGAAAGCCGAAGCGGCTTCGCGGAAATGGCGGCGGGCGACGGCGGCATCGTCGCGGGCGTCGAGGCCACGGTGGTACGCGGCCTCGACGTCCCGCGGCGTCGGGAAACTTCCCAACACGAGCGTGAAGAAGAGGGCGGTCATCGGTCGGCCTCCCACCCTTCCACGGCTTGCCGCGTGGCCACACGCAGGTCGTTGATCGTCAGGGACGCGGCCGGGGCGTAGCGCAGTTCATCGGTCTTGACCGTGAAGCCGGCCCAGTCGCGGTCGGCCGTCGGCGCGCGGCAGGTCTCGAAGTAGGTCCGCATCACGGCTGTCAATTCATCGAGCGTCAAGTCGGTTCGCCGCAAGCGGTGCAGCGTGCGGCGGGCGACTTGGCTTCGCCGCCGGCGCTGTTGCACGTCGTCGCCGGGGTTCCTCCACCAAACGAAGAAGCCGAGGGCCGCCAGTGGGAGGAGCAACAGGCCGAGGACGCAAAACAGGTTCCGCGGCGTGGCCCGCGGCGATGAAACCTCTTCAAGCGTCTCGGCGAAGGCGGGGATGTCCAACGGCGTCGGCGGCATCGGCGGCGGGCCGGCGGGCTTGGTCACGGTAATCGTGATGGGATCTTCCGTGCGGGCGTGGCCGGAGAAGGCGGCGGGGGAGTCTTTCCGCCGCGGGTCGTAATAGGCGATGGCGATGACGGGAATTTCAAGCGTCCCGACGCGGCGTGGCCGCAGGCGGTAGCGGCAGACACGCTCGCCCTTGCCGGCCGGGCCGTCGGGCATCGCCTCGACTTGGAAGTCTTCCCGGAAGGCGGCGTCCAAATCCTCCAAGACGGGCCGGCGCACGTCGGCGGCGTTCAGCAGGTTGGCCAAGCGAAGGGTGAGCGTGCAGGATTGGTCGCGGGTAAGCGTCGTCGGCTCGACCGTGGCTTCGGCGGTGACGCCATGCCCAGCCAGTCCGTAGAAAACCGGCGGCTGGCCAATCAGGGGGATCGTCACCCCGTCGGCGGCGGCAGTTCCAGTCAGCAAGATGAGGAGGAGGACGGCCCGCATTCCCCCATCGTATCGGGCGAACGGTCGGGCCGAAAAAAAGAAACGCCGCGAATGTTTAACACACTCGCGGCGTTCCAGGAGATCCGCGGTGCGTCAACATCCGCAGATGAGGGATATTCTATCGGACGTTCGCCCGGATGTGCAAGGGGGTAGTGGGAGATTTCAATTGAGATTCCGACCCGGGCAGGGAAATCTCCCCGAGTCATCGACCGCCCGCCGCACGCAGTGATGGCCCGATGCGCAAGCAAGGGTCAGCGACTCCGGCCGACCAGCGACTTCCCAACTAGTCCGCAACTGCCTGGGCGGGAGCGTAGGGGACAAGGGAATCGCTGACCCTTGCTTGCGCATCGAGCTATCACTGCGTGCGGCGGGCTATCACTGCGCGCGGCGGGTGGTCGCTGACTCGGGGCGACCATCTGCTACTACGACGCTAATCTTGCTTCACCGCAATCTTCAAATCTTGCCCCAGCACCCGCAGGCTCAGCCGGAAGGCGTCTTTCCGGTTTTTCACGTCCACCCAGATGGTCTGCCAGCCTTCGTGCAACATCACCGAATGGCGTTCCGTCTCGCCAAATGGCTTGGGGTTGGTGATCTCCGCGAGCGCCCGGTGGTTCAGCGAAAGAGTGGCGGGGCCGTCCGTGCTGACGAAGAATTGAACCGTCTGCTCCTTGGGCGAGCGGACCAGGATTTCGACCACCGCCCGCGCGTCCCCTGCGGGGAACAGCGTCCGCAGGTTCAGGACGCCGTTGGGCTGGGCCGACGCGGTTCGCGGCGCCAAGCGCAGAATGTCCTCGGCGGTCGCGTCCGCCTTGACCGGCCCGCGGACGGTGAACTCGGTGACGATCTGCCGCAGATACTCTTGGGCCTGACGGTTCTTGAGGAAGGCCACCAAGTCCACGAACTGGTCGAAACTCAATTGGCTCACCACGTTGTCCGGCATCAGCGACACCTTCGACGCGGTCAGCTCCTCCACCTCGGCCGTCGGCACGCGCACGTCGGCCCCGCCCGCCTCGCGGATGGTCACGTCGGCCTTTGTCTCGGTGATTTTCAGGCCGGTGTGCGTGCGGCCCTTGGTCGTCACCAGGCGGTAACTCTGGTAGCCCTCCTTGATCTCCTTGCTCGGGTCGATCATGGATTCGAAGATCTTCTCGATGCTCATCGTGTCCCACAGCCGCGTCAGGTCCGGGCCGGCCTGGCCGCCGACGCCTTCCATCTTGTGGCAGGTCGCGCACGCCAGCGCGGCCGAGTTGAGGTAAAGTGTTCGGCCGCGGCCGGCGTCCCCCTTGGTGAGGATGAGTTGCCGGACTTGTTCGACGCTCGCCGGGTCGCCCGGCGCCAACAGGCCGGCGCGCAGCACGGCCGTCAGCAGTTTGCCGGCGGCCGCGTCCGTCGCGGCGTGCTTGCGCAGCGCCTCGGACACTTGCGGCAGCAGCTCCCGCGGCAACTTCTTGTCGAGGAAGCGTTGACCGGCCAGCTTGGCCCCGGCCGGCGTCGCCCCGAGCAACCGCACCGCCTCGGCTTGCAAGGCGGCGTCGGCCGTCTCCAAAGCGTCAGTCGCCAGCGCGACAACGGCGGTCGGGTCGACGACCGCCAAGGTCCGCAGCGCCTCCGCTTGCAGCGCGGCCGGCGGCTTCGACTTGAAGAAGGCCTGCACCGCCTCGCCAAGGCCGGGCCGGTTCAGATTCCGCAGCGCTCTCAAGACGGCGACGCGCTCCGGCGCGTCGCGGGCCTTGTCGCCCAAGGCCTTGAGCAGCGCCGGGGCGAGGTCGCCGAGCTTGGCCCGCTCGACGGCCGCGACGGCGGCCAGCCGAGTCTCCACGGCGTCACTGGTCAACGCGGCTTCGACCACGGGGGCAGTTGCTTCCCCCGTGAGGCTGTCGGTCTCGGCCAAGCTGGTGACGATGGCGGCCAGTTCCTCGGCCGACGGCGATTGAATTTTCAGGAACGCTTTGAACAAGTCGTCCATCTTCGCGGGCGGGTCGAACTGATAATTGGTCGCGGAGGCGAGCAGCGCGGCCCGGTGTTCGTGATTCAGGTGGGGATCGAGCAGGAAGCCCGGCAGTTCGGCGAACATCTCCTTCGAGCGGCCGGCGGTGAACAGGGCGACGGCCCGGTCGCGGTCGGGCTGGTTGCCGGAGCGGGCCAGGTCGAGAATCGCGGCCACGCCCGGCTTGCCGAGGCGCTCCAAGGCCCGCAGGTAGCCGTCCGTCAGGAAGGGGTCGGTCCCGCGGTCCGTCTTGACGTTGATGACGATTTGCTCGGCAATCCCGGGCGGGTACAACTTGGCGAGGGCCAGCGCCGCCGCCCGTTGAAGCGCGGGGTCGTGGTCGCCGAGCATCTTAATCAGCACGGCGATCACGTCTTCGTCCGCCGCCAAGGCGTGCCGGGCGAGGGCCGCGGTAGCGAGGCGTTTCAGGTCGCCGTCCGTCTCGTCGAACACTTCCAAGACGGCCTTTCTTACGTCGTCGTTCCACATCGTTCCCAGCACGGTGAGGGCGGCGGCCCGCGCGTCGAACCCGGCCGTTGCCGTGTTGAAAACTTCCAACACCCCGGCCCGGTTCTTCTCGCCGCGACGGCTCAACTCGGTCCACGCCACGCGGCGGTCGCTCAGCGACTCGGCCGCGAGTGCCTTCAACAACTCCGCGTCCGTGCCGGCGGCAACCTTGGCCCACGAATCCATGCCGCGGCGCGCGATGGCGGGAACCTCGTCCCCCGTGACGGGGACGGCCCCGCCGGCCCATGTCAGGCGGTAAATGCGGCCGTGAGCGCCATCCCCGCCCCACACGTACACGGCCCCGTCCGGTCCGGCCGCCATCTGACCCGGGCGGAACAGCGGGTCGTCGCTCGTGAGCAGGTCGAACTCGTGACGGACGGCGAAGGTGCTTTCCGCGGGTCGCGTGACGTAGGCCCGCACGCGGTGGCGAGCCGGGTCGGCCACCCAGAGATGATCGCGGAACCACGCGGGCAGGCCGGCGTCGTTGTACATGAGCAGCCCGCCCGGCGCGCCGCGGCCCATCTTCACCATCGGCGGCAGCTTGCCGACGTCGGCGGCCTCGGCGGCGTGCCACAGCCGACCGTTGCCCGCCGCGTCGGCATCCGCCCGAAAGGCGTTGAACGTCCGGCCGACGGAGGCAAGGCGGGAGCCGCCGGCCGCCTTGGCGAACTCCGGCGACTCGGCCACGATCTCCAACTTGAACCCTGCGGGCGTTTGGTAGCCCTTCAACTTCGGGTCGTTGGCGCCCTGGTCGATGAATTTGAGATTCGCCGGGGCCGGCGCGGGTGTCTTCGGCTCGGGTTCGGCGGCGGGGAGGGCGGCGGCGAGGAGGAGGAAGGAGAAACGCATGGGTTGTTACTCAACAGTGGGCGGCAGTCGTCTTTCCTGGGCGTTGAGAATTCGGCGGCCGGCTTGGTTCCCCCTCCTTCTTAGGGAAGTGGGTCCGGGTGGGCTGATCGGAAGCGGGCGCTATGCCATTCCGAACGCCGCTCTCCCATACCCAAGGGCCGGGGGGTGAGGGTGCCTTTCGTTGCGGTGTTGCTCCCCCGTGGCCGCATCGGATACGATACACCCATGACCCCGCGCACCCTCCCCGCCATTCTCCTCGCCCTCGGCGCCCTCCCGGCCGCGGCCGCCGACAAGGTCGAGTTCGCCCGGGACATCCGGCCGATTCTGGCCCGGCATTGCTGGAGTTGCCACGGGCCGGACGAGGCGACGCGCGAGGCCGGGCTGCGGCTCGACATTCGGGAGCTGGCGCTTGCCAAGAAGGCGTTCGTCCCCGGCGACGCGGCCAAGAGCAAGTTGTTCGCCCGCCTGCACGCGACCAAGGCCGACGCGGTGATGCCGCCGCCGGAGAGCAAGAAGCCGCTGACGGACCGGCAAAAGCAACTGCTCAAGGACTGGATCGACCAAGGGGCCGACTTCGCCCCGCACTGGGCGTTCCGGCCGCCGGTTCGCCCGGCGATCCCGGCGGTGAGCAACGCGGCGTGGGTCCGCAATCCGGTTGACGCCTTCGTGTTGAAGCGGCTCGACCGCGATGGGTTGAAGCCTTCCCCCGAAGCGGACAAGGCCACCCTGCTCCGCCGCGTGACGCTCGACCTGACTGGGTTGCCGCCGACGCCCGCGGACCTCGCCGCGTTTCTCGCCGACCCGTCGCCGACCGCTTACGAGAAGGTCGTGGACCGGTTGCTGGCTTCGCCCGCTTACGCCGAGCGCATGGCGATGGGCTGGCTCGACGCGGCCCGGTTCGCGGACACCAACGGCTTCAACAACGACGAAGACCGTACCCAATGGCCGTGGCGGGACTGGGTGATCGACGCCTTCCGCAAGAACATGCCGTTCGACCAGTTCCTCACCGAACAACTCGCCGGCGATCTGTTGCCTAACCCGACGCTGTCTCAACAGGTGGCGACGGCGTTCCTGCGCAACCAGACGCACAACACGGAGGGGGGCATCATCCAGGAAGAGTACCGCGTCGAGTACGTCGCCGACCGCGTCCACACGACGGCGACCGTCTTCCTGGGCCTCTCCCTCGGCTGCGCCCGCTGCCACGACCACAAGTTCGACCCGGTCACGCAACGCGAGTATTACCGCTTCTTCGCCTTCTTCAACAGCGTCCCCGAGAAGCAGGCCAGCTACAGCAACTTCGCCGCGGCCGAGCCATTCATCATGGCCCCCTCGGCTGCCCAGCAAGCCGCCCTCGTCGGGTTCCAGAACGAGCGGTTGGAATTGGAACTGAAAGTGACCGGCACGGAAACGACCGCCCTGTTCGCGCGGTCGGACGCCGGCGTGCATCCCCATGAGGTCGCCCAACTGCTGACCGGCGCCTGGAACCCGCTGAACGCCCTCGGGACCATCGCTAAGAAGAAAGCCGCCGTCCGCGACCCGAAGATCGGCCGGGCCATGTTGGGGTTTACCGACCCGGCGTTCGGCCAGTTGCTGATGAGGCAAAAAGACCTCGCCAAGAAGAAGGCCGACTTCGAGAAGACCGTCCCGCCGGTGATGGTGATGAAGGACACGCCGATGCCGCGCGACACATTCATCCTGAAGCGCGGGGCCTACGACCAGCACGGCGAGAAGGTCGCCCCCGGCTTGCCGGCCGCCCTGGCGGGCCACCCGGACGCGGCCAAGAACCGGCTCGACCTAGCGACGTGGATGACCGGCCCCGACCACCCGCTGACGGCGCGCGTGGCCGTCAACCGCTGGTGGCAGAGTTACTTCGGCACGGGCCTCGTGAAGACCGTGGAAGACTTCGGCCTCACCGGCGACTTGCCGAGCCACCCGGACCTGTTGGACTTTCTAGCCACGGAGTTAGTCCAATCAAAATGGGACGTGCGGGCGATGCAGAAGCTGATCGTGACATCCGCGACCTATCGCCAGTCGTCCAAGATGACCAAGGAGACCGCCGAGCGCGATCCCGAAAATAAACTGCTCGCCCGCGGCCCGCGTCACCGCCTTTCCGCGGAAACAATTCGCGACAACGCCTTGGCCGTCAGCGGGCTGTTGAAGGAGCACGTTGGCGGGCCGAGCGTGAAGCCGTACCAGCCGGCCGGCCTGTGGGAAGACGTGACGGTGTCTCGCCGCGGCGTGTACGTCGCCGACACGGGCGACGGCCTGTACCGCCGGACGATGTACACCTTCTGGAAGCGGACCTGCCCGCCGCCGACGCTGCAAAGTTTCGACGCCCCCAACCGCGAAGTGTGCGTCGCCCGCCGGGCCGTCACCAACACGCCGTTGCAGGCGCTGATTCTGCTGAACGACCCGACTTATGTGGAAGCCGGCCGCAAACTGGCCGAGCGTATGCTGAAGGCCGGCAAGACACCGGCCGAGCGCTTGGCCGCCGGCTACCAACTTGCCGTGGCAAGAGCGCCGGAGCCGGCTGAACGGGTGATCTTGGTGGAGATGCAGGCGAACGCGCTGGCCAAGTTTTCCAAAGACGCCGACGCCGCGAAGAAACTGCTGGCCGTCGGGGCATCGCCGAAAGACGCGACGCTGAACGAAGCCGAGTTGGCATCGTGGGCCGTGGTCGCCGGGGCGATCCTAAACTTGGACGAGACGATCACCAAGCGGTGATAACGAAGAGAAGAGGTTCACGCAAAGACGCGAAGAAGCAAAGTTCGCAAAGGGTCGAAAGAAATTGGGACGGCCCCCGGGGTGGGCGGCGAACGTCATCCATGCAAAACCCCTTATGCAACTTTGCGTCTTTGCGTGAAATGTTTTTGAGAAAGCTTTCCCATGAATAACCACTTCACCCGCCGCCACTTTCTCGGCACGGCCGCGCTCGCCACGCTGTTCCAGCAGGACGGGTTTTCGGCCGGGGTCTCGGCGATTGCCCCGAAGGCCAAGCGGGTGATTTACCTGTTCCAGTCGGGGGGGCCGTCGCACTTGGAACTGTGGGACCACAAGCCGAAGTTGGCGAAGCTCACGGGGACCGAACTCCCCGACTCGATCCGCAACGGGCAACGGCTGACCGGCATGACCTCGGGGCAGAAGAGTTTCCCGGTCATCGGGTCGAAGTTCAAGTTTCAGCAGCACGGCAAAGCGGGGACGTGGGTCAGCGAGTTGTTGCCGCACACGGGGAAGATCATTGATGACCTGTGCGTCATCAAGACGGTGAACACGGAGGCCATCAACCACGACCCGGCCATCACGTTCATGCAGACGGGCAGCCAACAGCCGGGCCGGCCGTCGTTCGGCTCATGGTTGAGTTACGGCCTCGGCAGCGAGTCCAAGGACTTGCCGGCCTTCGTCGTGATGATCTCGCACGGCACCGGCAGCGACGCCAACCAAGGATTATTGGACCGCCTGTGGGGCAGCGGGTTTTTGCCGTCGAGCCATCAGGGGGTGAAGTTGCGCAGCGGCCGTGACCCGGTGCTGTACCTCTCCGACCCGCCGGGCATCGACCGCGACTTGCGGAAGCAGATGCTCGACGGCATCGGCAAGCTGAACCAGCTTCAGCACGACAAGGACGGCGACCCGGAAATCCAGACGCGCATCCAGCAGTACGAAATGGCCTTCCGCATGCAGGCCAGCGTCCCGGAACTGACCGACCTGAGCAAAGAGACGCAGGCCACGAAAGACCTCTACGGCCCGGACGTGAACAAGCCCGGCACCTTCGCCGCCAACTGCCTGCTGGCCCGCCGCCTGGTCGAACGCGGCGTCCGCTTCGTGCAGATGTACCACCGCGGTTGGGACAACCACGGCAACCTCGTCTCGAACATCCCCAAGCAGTGCAAGGACATCGACCAGCCGTCGGCCGCCCTCGTCACCGACTTGAAGAACCGCGGCCTGTTGGACGACACGCTCGTCATCTGGGGCGGCGAGTTCGGCCGCACCGTCTACGGCCAGGGCGGCAACCAGGCCGACTACGGCCGCGACCACCACGGCCGCTGCTTCACCATGTGGGCCGCCGGCGGCGGCCTCAAGCCCGGCACGGTCTACGGCGAGACGGACGACTTCGCCTACAACGTCGTGAAAGACCCCGTCCATGTCCACGACCTGCACGCCACCCTGTTGCACTGCTTGGGCATCGACCACGAACGCCTGGTGTTCCGCCACCAAGGCCGCGACTACCGCCTGACGGACGTTCACGGGAAAGTGGTCAAGGGCGTGCTGGCGTAAGGCGGGCGCCTACTCCTTCTTCTCGTCCGGCTTCGCCAGCACGGCGCCCGACGCCTCCACGTCGTAGCCGCGGGGCCAGCGGGTGAGCTTGTCGTACTTGGCCCCCTTAAAGATCGCCGAGTTGGAGTAGTCTTTCGCGTTCTGCATGTTCGCCCCGCGCAGGTCGGCCCCCGTGAAGTCGGCCCCGGTCAGGTCGCCCAGGCCTTTCAGGTTCCGCAAGTCGGCGCCGCGGAAGGTGCTTTTCTGCACGGAACACTTGCCCATGTCGGCCCCGCGCAAGTCGGCCTTCTCGAAGTTGGTCGACTGCGCGCCGGCGGAGTCGAACTTGGCGTTGCGCAGGTCGCACCCGCCCATGTCGGCCCGGTCGAGCGAGGCGCTGAGGAAGTCCGCGCCGCGCAGATTCGCCCCGGCGAGTTTCATCTCTTTCATGGTGCAGTAGTGGAAGACGCAATTTTCGAGGTTGTAGTTGGCGTAGTCCTTGCCGGTCAGATCGCGCTTGGTGAAGTCGGTGTCGGCCAGGTCCTTGACGTACTTCTTCTTCGGCTCCTCGGCGGCGCCGGCGGCGCACCACAGGGCGGCCAGAGCGAGCGACAGTCGCAACATCGGATTCTCCAAATGCGGCCGGGCGGGCCTCAGTTCGCGGTCAGGTAACAGACGACGCGGAAGCCGATGCCGCGGTAGGCGTAGTCGGGGTCCTTGTCCCGGCGGCAGGCGCTGCGGGCGAACGCGACGTCGCCGGTGAACGCCCCGCCGCGGTAGACGCGCGTCGTCCCGGACCCGGGGCCGGTCGGGTTGTGCGGGCAGGCCAGTTCCTTCATGGCGAGTTGGGATTTGCCCTCGCCCCACTCTTTTTCCTTCTGCGACGCGTGGACCAATTGATTGACGTACCCGGCAATTTCCTTCGCCGCAAGGGCGGGGAACCGCCGGTCCGAGTAATAGTCCTGGCACCACTCGGCCACGTTGCCGTGCATGTCGTGCAGGCCGAAGGCGTTCGGCCGGTACGACCCGACGGCCGCGGGCCGGCCGAGGGTCGGGCCGTCGTCCGAGTCGAGGTACGTCTTGTCGCCCCGGACGTTGGCCTGCTTCGACGAGAGTTTGTCGCCCGTCGAAAAGACCGTGTTCGTCCCCGCCCGGCAGGCGAACTCCCACTCGCACTCCGTCGGCAGGCGGTAGCCGCGGCGGGCCGCCTTCTCCGCCGGCAGGGCCGACAACTTGGCGCAGAACGCGACGGCGTCGTCCCACGAGACCTGTTCCACGGGGAAGGCCCCGGTCTTCAGGCCGGCGACGGCGTCGGCCCCCGGCCCGTCCGCCGAGAAGGAGCTCGGGTTCTTCCCGACGACCGTCCGGTACTGGTCCTGCGTGACCTCGTGGACGCCCATGTAAATGGGCGTGGTGACGGCGACCGGCTGCTGCGGTTCGTCGTCGTTCCGCAGGTATTCCGTCCGCGGCGACCCGACCACGATCACGTCGGACGGCAGATAAATCAGTTTCATCCCCGCCGCATTCTCGACGCGGTCCCCGGCCGTGGGCCGGGCGGGCAGTTTGCCGAGGAGTTTCGTATCCCCGCCGCCCGGCTTCGCGAGGGCGAACACGCCCACCACGTCTTCCCCGATGATGCGCACGGGGACCTGCTCGTGCCGGGGGTCCGCCAACTTGGCCGTCGGCGGCACTTCCATGATCAGGTGGCGGTAGATTTCGTCGCTGTCCACGACGCCGTTCTTGTCGAAGTCGGCCTCGCCGGCGAGGCCGCGGGCGAACTGGCCGGTGAACACGCCGTGCTTCTGGTAGTCGATGCAGCACTGGTTGCGGCGGCAGCCGGCCAGCGTGATCAGCCCGCTGGCCTTCTCGAACGCCCCGGCCAACTCCTGCGTGGACGGCTCGTTGATTTTGACCGCCGTCGCCCCGCCGGAGTGGCACGTGTCCAGGTACAGGATCTTCTGGGCGATCTTCTTCGACTGCAACAGGTCGCGGACTTCGTCCATGCCCACGCCGGTCGCCGCGGGGTTCTTCCCGTCCATGTCGTAGGTGCACATGAAACTGCGGCCGCCGAGGAGGGTTCCGTGCCCGCCGTAGGAGACGAACAGGGCGTCCTCCGGCTTGGACACCGCGACGAGGTCGGCCAACTTCTTCAAGACGTTCGGCCGCGTCGCGTCTTTGTTCGCCAGCACGACGATGTTGTCCCGCTCGTACCCGCAGAACCGGTGCAAGACCTCCGACAACAGCGCCGCGTCGTTGCCGCAGCAGTGCAGGGGGTTCTCCGGCGGCAGGTATTCATCAATGGCGATCAGCAGCGCCCGCCGCGTCCCCTTGCCGAGTTGGGCGGTCAGTTGCTTGTGCCACTCCGCGTCTTTGACGGTCTGGGGCGGGTCGGCGGCGGCGACGGGGCCGGCGAACGCCAGCGCGAGCAAAAGGGGGAATGGGCGCATAAGAGTGGCCGTGTGAGTGGACAAGTTAGTGGTAGTGTCGGCCCGGCGGCACTTCGTGTCAAGGACAGTCACGCCGTCGGCCGCCTGAGTATTGATCGCGGGGGGACACATGGTCTTCACGGGGGCCGGCGAACACGTCAGGCCTGCGCCCGGTTGCACGGCGTCAGCGGCGGCCACAATGCGGGTCATGTTCCGCCGCTTGGGCCGGGACGACCGCCTAACGGACGGTCATGGCAAAGTGGTCAAGGGCGTGCTGGCGTAAACGGTGCCGGCGTTTACGCCAGCACGCGAAGGCTTTGCGCCGCGGAGCGCGAGGTTGGATCCCGTCGTCGGCGCCGGCCCACGCCGTGTAAGCCGCTAGAGCGCCGTAGAATGATCGCATGACGCTGGAGCCGATCACGCCCGACGAGCAACGCCGGCGGTCGGCGCGGTGCCGCCGGGCGGCTCGCCGCTCGGGTTCGTCGGCCGCGTCCAGTACCGTCACGTCCCTACCCGCTCCGGTGGGGCGCAGTTCGTGCCGGGGGCGGCGAATGATACGTTAGTGGTCTACGCCGAGGCGTTCCGGCGCGACGCCGACCCGGCCGACTACTCGCTGCGGGCAATCCTAGCCCATGAGCGGGGACACCAAGTGGTGGCTCGCGACCCGAGGCTGGCCCGCCGGGCGGCGGGTCTGCCGCTGGCGGCCGAGGAAGTGCTGGCCTCACTGGTCGGCGCCCGGCTAGTCCGGTCGCGGGCGGATCGGGAGGCGTTGGTTGCCAAGGCGGCCGCCGACCTGTTGGGCGCCGGGGTGGAGCTTGCGTGGGCGGTCCGGTTGGTGGGCGATTTATGGGGTCTTCTGGGAGAACTGCTATGATGGGCGCGGAAACACTGGCGGCCGTGCGGGAGCGGTTGGCGGCGGCGATGGCAGGGGCGGCCGGGTCTGGGGCGTCGCCGGCCGGCCGGTCGGAAGTGGCCGAGGCGCTGGAACGGTTTCTGGCCGGGTCACTCGGCGGACCGAGTAAGCCCGCGGCGGCTTCCCGCACGGGCCGCGGCAAAAGCACAAGGCACGCCGAAACAAGCACGGCACCTGGCGGCCGTTCAAAGCGGCGGCCGCGGGTGAGCTAAGCCATCCGGCGAGTGGATAGCAATCATGTGGCCGCAATCATGTCCACGCAAAGCCGTGGACATGGCACCCGGCGCAGGCCGATTGTGAAGGAATTGTGAAGCCCTGCCAGCCACTCTGCCATTGCGCGCGACCGATTTGGCGAATTCTTGGCAATCCGAGCGGTTCGGAATAGCGGGTGGGCGGCGGGCGGACTATCCGGTTGTGATGGCGCGTTGACTGGGCCGCGACATCAGCGAAGGCGTCATCGCCAAGCTCGTGGTGTTTGCCAACGATGCCATCGCGAATGAGATTGACCAGCGGTTTGGGGGGTAGGGGAACGTGAACGCGGCGATCGTGCGATGACCGTTCTGTTTTCCCATTCCAGAGTGCGTCCTTGAGTAAACCATCGGAGGCTTGGACTGCCATGATTGCTTCCCCGCTTCCGACATGCGTATGATTTCCCCTGGGGGAGGGTTCCTGTTGCCGCGCTCGCCCCGTTTCGGTTTGTGGCCTCGGTTCCACCCAACACACTCTCGCTCATGCCAATTCAAGACTTAGTCCAGGGCTTCGCCAAACACATTCGTGAGCTGAAGGCTCCCGCCTATAAGGAGTCCTCGGTGCGGTCGCACTACATCGACCGCTTCTGGGAGTTGCTGAGTTGGGACGTCAATAACCGCGAACAGCGGGCGCCCCAGGACGTGGAGGTTCTCATCGAACCGTCGATGGACTCCGCGGAGGACGAGGGGCTGAAATCGCGCGAGCCCGATTATCTGTTTCGGCTCAACGGCTTCCCACGCTTTATCGTTGAAGCCAAGAAGCCGGCGGTGGACCTGGATACCGACAAGCGGGCCATCTTCCAAACCAAGCGCTACGCCTGGAACGCGACCATTCCCTTCGCGATCCTGACCGACTTCGAGCAGTTCCGGCTCTTCGACACGACGTTGATGCCAGTGATGAATGAGCCGTCGCGGGGGCTGGTCCGCGAGTTCAAGATCGACTTTCAGGACTATCCCGCGCAGTGGGACGAGTTCGTTGCGAACTTCGGGCGCGAGGCCGTCGCGGACGGATCGCTGGAGCGCTTGCGGGCACGCATCAAGAGAGTTGCGCCGACGAAGAAGCTGCGCACCGTTGACCGCATGCTCTTTCAGCTCAAGGGCGAGGAGCCCGTTGACAAGGCGTTTCTCGGCTACTTAGAGCAACACCGCAAGCACTTTGCCCGGGCGATCTACGACGACAACAAGAAGGCCTTTCCAGAAGCCGACACGCACCACGGGGCCGCCCGCCTCACGGAAGCCGTGCAGCGGCTTCTCGACCGCATGATTTTTATGCGCGTGTGTGAAGACAGGGGCGTGACGGCTTGGGGAAAGTTGCAGGCTCTTTTGGAGAGGATAAGCGCTGAAGGGGGAAGCTTTTACGAGGCATTGTGTGATGAGTTTCGCAGCCTCAACAACGAATACAACGGCTACCTCTTCAAGCCACACTTCTCGGAAGAATTGAACGTTTCGGATGACGTGCTCGCCGATTTTGTGCGGACCCTTTACGCGGAAGATCGGCTCTGGGACTTCAGAGCGATCAGCGATGACATCCTTGGCATCGTCTATGAGCGATTCTTGGGCAACGTCGTGACAGTCAAGCGCGGTCACGCGGAGGTCGAAGAGAAGCCTGAAGTCCGCCATGCCGGCGGCGTCTACTACACGCCGCGCTTCGTGGTGGACACGATCATCCGCCGCGTCATCGGTCCGCAGATCAAGGACAAGCTGCCGATGCAGGTTCTGGACGTGAAAGTCCTCGACCCCGCTTGCGGGTCCGGCTCATTCCTGGTCGCGGCCTTCCAGTACCTCATTAACCATTGCCTCGCCGCCATCGCGGGCGACCCGGAGCTGGCGAAAGTGCCGGCCACGCCTCGCTCGAAGAAGAAGCGCAAGGAAATCGCGTTTCAGGACAAGAAAGGCCGCTGGAACCTCGCGCCTGATTTTCGCGCGCAGATTCTGACCAACTGCATTCATGGCGTGGACATCGACCAGCAAGCGGTCGAAGTCACGGTCATGTCGCTCTACCTGAAAATGCTTGAAGGGCAGTTGCCGCCGAACTGGCAGCGCGAATGGATCGAGAACCAACTCCTGCCGTCGCTCGACAACAACATTCGTTGCGGCAACTCACTGATCGACCATGTCGACTTCGACCGCTACGTGCAGAACGAACTCGGCGGCCTGTTTCCGGAAGACGATGACATGCGATTCCGCATCAATCGCTTCGACTGGACGAGCCGCACGCGCGGCTTCGGCCGAGTGCTCGACGATCAGGCCGCGAAGGAGCGTGGCCGCAAAGGCTTCGATTGCATCATCGGCAATCCGCCCTACATCCGCGTCCAAGAATTGAACAAGTGGTCGCCCGACGAGTGCGAGTTCTATAAGTGGCGCTACAAGTCGGCGAAGAAGGGGAATTACGACATTTACGTGGTGTTTACTGAAAAGTGCCTCGAACTGCTTTCGCCAAACGGGCTACTCGGTTTCATCATGCCGCATAAGTTTTGGCAGGCGAAATACGGCGAAGGGCTGCGGAAACTGATTGCGGAAGGGAATCACCTAAAGAGCGTCGTCGACTTTGGCGACCAACAGGTATTTGACGGTGCCACGACGTACACAGCGATTCATGTACTGTCGCATCGAGCTTGTGACGACCCGATTGATTACGCAAAGGTGGTTGAGCTGTTAGATGGCGAGACCCAGTGCCGATCCATCGAAGCAAATCAATTAGCCGGAGGCATATTGAAATTTGATTCTCCACGCACAATGCCATTCACGGAGTGGGTGTTTGTAGACGCGCGCGGGGCCAACTTGCTTGCTGCATTAGAGCATTTTCAGCTTCCGTCTAGCGGGTACCCGGCGTGGCGGAAATAGTTGACGGCGTCGGTTCGTGTGATCCAGTCGAGGGACTCGCCGAAGG
>JAYUGD010000011.1:0-2698 GCA_043767785.1 Zavarzinella sp.
GCAAAACAAGCCGGATCAACGAGTGTTGTTCTGTTCACCAAGCCAAAAACCTGGCCCCGGCAACGGGGACGGTACGCCCGGAAAAGTGCGAAAGACTAGACAGAGAGCACAGAGAAAAACCAAAGCAGAGGAAAGGCATTTATAAGCATGTCTTCTCTGTATTTGTCTTTCCTCTGTGCTCTCTGTGTCCTCTGTGGTTAAGTTCTTCTTGTATTTACCTGTGTCCGCTTATTCCTTCTTGCTGCCGCTGTCTTCGAGGTCGATCTTCATTTCCATCTTCTGGCCGCCGACCTCGCCGGACATTTCCATCTTGACCATGTTCAGGGCGAAGTCCTTGCTCTGCCACACCTTCATTTCCATCACCATCTCTTGGCCCATGGCGTTGACCGTCGTCTTGTAGGTCTCCCACTTGCACTTGTACTCTTTGCCGTTGGCCTTGATCGTTTCCTCGCCGTCCTTCAGCTTTTCCACCTTGGCCTTGGCCCCGGCCGGCAGGCCGGTGGCCTTGGTCGGGTCGAACGGCTTGGTCAGGTCAATCTTCTGCTCTTGGGCGGGGGCTTCCGTGCCGTTGAACTTGCTCGTCACCTTGAGGGTGGCTTCCTTGTCGTCCTTGGCGGTCACGCTCTGGTTCATCGTCCCGTCAATGGCCAGCGGGCCGATCTTCATGGACATCTTGTAGTTGGCGTAGTCCCCGACCTTGACGCTCTTGTACGGGTTGTCGACGCCGTCGGCCGCGCGGGCCGCGAAGGGGACGACGGCCAAGGCCAGCACGGCCGCCGCGAAACGCATGTTCATTGAGGTTTCCTTTGCTCGCCGGTCCGCCGGCCCGTCACTCGCGGGCCGGCGGACCGGGATTCTTTCGGAAGATTATACGGTGGATGGTTGTTTCCGCGGGAGAAATCCGTTACCGTGGCAATCCTGCCCGAAAATTCGCCCGCGCCACCGAGGAGTGTACCCCGAATGTCTCTCTCCCGTTTCATGATTCTGTCGGCCGCACTGGCCGCCGCCGGCCCGGCGCTCGCCGCCGACGTCAAGCCGCACGTCCTGTTCGCCGACCACATGGTCCTCCAGCGCGACAAGCCGCTCGTGATCTGGGGGACGGCCGACCCCGGCGAGGAAGTGTACGTCGCCCTCACCGTCAAGACGCCGGACGGCACGCGCGAAGAGGGCAAGGCCGCCAAGGCCGACCAGGCCGGCAAGTGGGTGGCGAAACTGGCCGCCTTCCCCGCCGGCACGGACGGCTCGTTGACGGTCACCGGCGAACAGAAGGCCGACCCGCAGGGCAAGAAGATCGCGCCGGTCGTCGTGCGAGTCAAGGACGTGGCGGTCGGCGAAGTGTGGATTTGCTCCGGCCAGTCCAACATGGAGTGGTCGCTGGCCGCCAGCCCGATGGGCGGCGGGCCGGAGGCCGCGAAGGCGTCGGCCAACCCGAACTTACGCCTGTTCATGGTCCCGAAGAACGCCGTGCCGACGCCGCAAGTCACGACGCTGCCCGGCGGCGGGCCGACCGATTCAAAGTGGGCGGTCTCAAGTCCGGAGAGTTCGATCAACTTCTCGGCCGTCGCCTACTTCTTCGGCCAAGAGTTGGAGAAGAAGTTGAAAGTCCCCGTCGGCCTGATCGGCACCTACTGGGGCGGCACCCCGGCCGAGGCGTGGACGAGCCGGGAAATGTTGAACGCCGACCCGGAGTTGAAGTATTACGTCGAATCGCTCGACAAGCGGGCCAAGGAGTACGACCCGGTGCACGAGAAGGCGACCTTTTTAGTGGCGATGCTCAAGTGGAAGGAAGCCGCCGACAAGGCCAAGGCCGACAATAAGCCGGCCCCCGGCAACCAACCGCGGCTGAAGGGCGAACCCGGCAAAAGCTCGAACGACCCGAGTACGCTGTACAACGGCATGATCGCCCCGCTGATCCCCTACGCCGTCCGCGGGGCCATCTGGTATCAGGGCGAGTCGAACGCCGGCAAGCCGATCGAGTACCGCAATCTGTACGCCAAGATGATGATGGACTGGCGTCAGCGGTGGAACGACGACTTCGCGTTTTACTGCGTCCAGCTCGCCCCGTTCAACGCCGGCAACCCGGACGGCGAGAACTGGGCCTTCCTGCGCGAGGCCCAGGCCATCGCCTCGGCCAAGGTGAAGAACGCCGGCGTCGCCGTCATCACGGACGTGGGCAACCCCACCGACATCCACCCGCAACAAAAGGCCCCGGTCGGGCAGCGTCTCGCGTACTTGGCCGAAGCCCGCACCTACGGCCTCAAGGTGGAAGACAGCGGCCCCGAGTTCAAGGCCATGAAAGCGGACGGGGCGAAAGCCGTCTTGAGCTTCGACCACTTGGCCGGCGGCCTCGTCGCCCAAAACGGCGACCTGACCGGCTTCACCGTCGCCGGGGAAGACAAGGTCTTCCACCCCGCCAAGGCGACGATTGAAGGCGACACCGTCGTCGTGACCAGCGACAAGGTGAGCAAGCCGGTGGCCGTGCGCTACGGCTGGAAAAACTTCCCCGTGGTGAACTTGGCGAACAAGGCCGGTATTCCCGCATCGCCGTTCCGCACGGACGACTGGGCGCCGGCGGCGCCGGCGAAAAAGTAACTTTGTTTAGCCGCGACGCGACGCTTCGGAGTGGAGCGCGGACGCCACGTGTCGAATCGCCTACCCAACGGGGTGTGACTTGAAACGGCCGGCCCGCGCTCCACTC
>JAYUGD010000012.1:0-2695 GCA_043767785.1 Zavarzinella sp.
CTTCGCCCCGGGGGTCGGACCCTCGAAGACTCGGCCCTCTTGATCCTTTTCTCGGGGAGTTTCAAGACCGCTTAAAAGCGGAACTCCAACAAGACCGCCTGACGGCGGTATTCAGGGGACGGGCGCCGCCAGCAGTTCCGCCACCGCCTTTTCAATCTTTCCCACCCCGGTCGCCGGCCCGTACCGGCCGACGACTTCGCCGGCCCGGTCCACGAGGAACTTGGTGAAGTTCCACTTGATGGCCGTCGTCCCCAACACGCCCGGCTTGGCCGCTTTCAGATGTTTAAACAGCGGGTGGGCGCCGGCCCCGTTGACGCGCGTCTTGGCGAACATCGGGAACGTCACGTCGTACTTCTGGGTGCAGAACGCGCCGATCTTGGCCTCGCCCCCCGGCTCTTGGAAGAACTGCCCGCACGGGAAGCCAAGGACCGTCAGCCCGTGGTCCTTGTGCCGGCGGTAGAGGGCTTCCAGGGTGGCGTACTGGCCGGTGAACGCGCACCAACTGGCCACGTTGACGATCAAGAGCACGCGGCCGCGGTACTCGCCGAGGGTCGTGGCCCGGCCGTCGATGGCCGTCACCGCGATGTCGTGGATGGTCATGGTCACCGTTGAATCCGCAGGCCCGCCCCGCTGACGGCGGCTTCCACCTCGGCCTTGGTCAGCCACGGGAAGTCGCCGGGGACGGTGTGTTTCAGCGCCCCCATCGCGGCCCCGTAGTCGAGGCCCTGTTGCGGGTCGTCGTTCATCAGGCCGTGGATGAGGCCGGCGACGAAGGCATCACCGGCCCCGAGGCGGTCCACGATCTCCACTTCATAGGTAGACGTGCGCAGGAACTTCCCGCCCGCGTGGGCGACCGCCGTGACGGTGTTCTTCCACACAGACGGCGTTTGCCGCACCGTCATGGCCACGGCCTTCAAGTGAAACTTCTTGGCGGCGGCGGCCGTCGTCTCTTCCATGTCCTGGCCGGCGACGCCGAAGAAGCGCTCAACGTCTTCGGGGTTGGTCACCAATACGTCCACGTATTGGATGGCCTTGGTCAGCCACGCGGCCGCCTGTTCCACGGTCCAGAGCTTGGCCCGGTAATTGGGGTCGAGGCACGTCGTCAACCCGGCTTTTTTCGCGGCCCGCAAGGCTTCCAACGCCGCGTCGGCCGACGTGGGGCTGAGGGCAGCCGTGATGCCGGTGAGGTAGAACCACTTCGCCCCGCGGAACACGCCGGCCCAGTCGATCATGCCGGGGCCGACCTTGGCCATCGCCGAGTCGGCCCGGTCGTACACCAGCCCGCTCGGCCGCGGGGCCGCCCCGAGTTCGAGGAAGTAGACGCCGACGCGGTCTTGATCCGTGAACAGCACATGGTCCGTGGAGACGCCGGCCTCGCGCGCCCGGTTGGCGATCAAGCGCCCGAGCGGGTTATCCGTCAGCCGGGACACCCACGCGGATTTGCGGCCGAGCCGGGCCAACCCGACGGCCGTGTTCAACTCGGCCCCGCCGATCTCCACGTCGAGGCTGTACGCCTGCTCCAGCCGCCGGAAGTTCGGGGGCGTGAGCCGGATCATCGCTTCGCCGAAAGTGACAACGTCCATCGGGGGTTGGGTTCTCGTCGTAGGTGGTGACGGGCCGCGGATTTGTTAGCCGCGACGCGGAGGCTTTGCGGAGAGGAGCGCGTCCCGCGACTGTCGCTCAAGACTGCGAACCAAGGCATTCGGTGACAGTCGTTGGACGCGCTCCTCTCCGCAAAGCCTCCGAGTCGCGGCTAACAAGACTTGCCGCCGTTGATGGAACATCGAACACGATGCCAAACTACCTCGACACATCGACCATCTCCCGCGCCGAGGCCCTCGGCCTCGAAGCCCGCGCCATCGTCGAGGGCCTGCGCGTCGGCGACCACAAGTCGCCGTTCCGCGGGTTCTCGGTCGAATTCGTGCAGCACCGCGAGTACGTCCCCGGGGACGACACCCGGCACATCGACTGGAAGAGCTACGGCCGCAGCGAGCGGTACACGATCAAGCAGTACGAGCAGGAAACGAACTTCGCCGCCCACGTCATGCTAGATGCGTCACTCTCCATGCGATACGGCGAAGGAACTGAGAACAAACTTGAATATGCGAAGTTGCTGACGGCCTGCCTGGCCTACGTCGTGATCCGGCAGCGCGACAGCATGGCGCTGAACGTGTTCGACAACGCCTGGCGGGAGCAGTTGCCGGCCAGCAGCAACATGACTCAGATCACCACGCTGCTGCACACGCTGGACGCGCTCAAGCCCCGCGAGAAGACGAATATGGGGCCGCTGCTGGAGCAGTTGGCCGACCGCGTCCGCCGGCGGGGACTGGTGTTCGTCGTCTCCGACTGCTTCGACGACGTGCAGGCGCTGCTCAAGGGGCTTCGCCATCTGCGCTTCCAAGGCCACGACGTGACGGTGTTCCACGTCATGCACCCGGACGAGACGGACTTCCCGTTCACCGGCAACACGAAGTTCGACGGGCTGGAAATGCCCGAAGAGATCAAGACCCGCCCCCACCTGATCCGGCCGGCGTACCTGAAGGCCGTCAAAGAATACTTGGAACAACTGCGAAAAGGCTGCGACGCCTTCCGCGTGGACTACGTCCGGTTGGACACCACCAAGCCGCTGACGGAGGCGTTGACGCCGTACTTGGTGAAGCGGCTACAGATGGGAAGACTGTGATAAAGACGATTA
>JAYUGD010000013.1:0-2692 GCA_043767785.1 Zavarzinella sp.
TTCTTGCCCCAGAGCATCCGCATGTAGTTGTGGATGCGGCCGGTGGCGACGAGTTCGCGCTGGGCGGCGTTCCACAGGTGGTCGTGCGTGTCGGCGTTCTCGAACTCTTCGAGCGTGTAGGCGAACTCCCGCTCGTCGGCTTGGTGTTCGGTGAGTGTCTTCATCGCCCACAGGGGCAGCACCGAGCGCAAGTCGAAGTAAGACGGGACGCGCTGGCCGTCGATCTCCACAGTGCGGGCGTCCACGACGCCGCGCGATGCGTTCTTGGTGAAGTGCCAGTGGTAGCCCACGTCCCGCCACGTCAGGGCTTCGTCCAGGAAGGCGTTCACGTTCTCGTCGGGGTGGAAGAAGCCTTCCTTCTTGTTGCGGCGGGTCAAGTCGATCATCGACGGGTCCCACGGCCCGGCGTGATTCAAGACGGCTTCCGCGACTTCTTGGACCGAGACGTGGCCGCTTCGCAAATACGGACTCAGTCGGCTGGCGGCCGTGCGCCGCGGATCGTCCGGCGTGTTGCGGCCCGTGGTGTAGTTTCGCAGTTTGTCCTTTACAAAAGCGGCCAGCGCCGCCCGGCCCGTGCGACTTCCCCCTTCGACGCCGGAGACGGCCGGCACGGATTGGTCGATGGGCAACTGCTTCACGAATTCCACGATGTCGCCTTCGTGATCCCACGGCTCAAACGGCGGGTCGAGTTTGGCGGCCTTGGGGAAGTCCGGCTCGGCCGCCGCCCGCTGACCCCAGCAGTCCGGGAACAGGCGGTGCAGGCGCGGCCTCAAGTGGGCCGCCGCCGACACCGTGTCGCCCAGCAGGGCCAACGGCACCGTCCCGTTGGCATCGACGGCCGCCAACGGAACGTCGATCCGGCGGGCGAGCCGTTGAATTTGCCCGGGGACGATGAACGCCGGGTAATCGTCCGTCACGACCAGACACGTCTTGGCGGCGATCTTCCGCACCAGCCCGCGGGCCGGCCGGTCGGGCGTCTCCACGAACGGCCAATAAGTGACACCCAATTCCTTCGCCCGCCGGGCGTTGTCCCGCATCCCTTCCAACAGAAATTGATGGTGCCGCGCCGCCGCCCACGGGTAATCGAGCCGCAAGCCTTCGTAGACGACTAACGGTTTTTTGAGCACTTTGGCCCAGTGAATCGCGTGATCCATAGCGTGGTTGCGGTCCAACCGCCGGGACGCCTGCGTCCAATACAGGACGTAGTCGCCCACTTCGTTCGGCTTTCGTTCGTTCGCCTGGCGAACGCGGGCGCCGATGATCGGCGGCATGGGGGCGGGTTTGCGTGTGCGCTTCATCAATGAAGAATAGTCAACGCGGGACAAGTGTGCCTGTCGATCCATGAACTATTGGCCGCCGCCGCCCGCCGTGTTACACTTTCAGGATGGTTGAGCGGGGGCGAGCATGACGACGCGGGCCGAATGGCAACAACTCGCCGAGGACCGCATCCTCGACGCCCAAGCCCACTTGGCCCCCGGCGTCGGCCGGTGGTCGGCCGCCTTCTACCTCGTCGGGTACGCGGTGGAGTGCGGGCTGAAGGCGTGCATCTTGGCGCGGGTCGCCGCCCGCCCGGAAGTGATCTTCGAGGACCGGCAGTTTTTGAACAAGGTCTGGACGCACGACATTGAAACGCTGTTGGTGGCCGCCGACCTGAAAGGCCAGCGGGACGCGGACGCGAGGGCGAATCCCGCATTGGCCGTCCCCTGGGACGATGTGGACGAGTGGGACGAAAAATCCCGGTACGTGCAGAAGACGGAAGCCGAGGCCAAGGAGTTGTTCAACGCCGTGGCCGACCCGATCAACGGAGTCATGCAATGGATAAGAGCGCGATGGTGAGCGACTACATCGACGCCGGGGCGGACTTCGTGCTTCGGCTCAACGACTACAAGCCGGTGCGGGCTGCCTGCTGGCTGCGGCGCGAAGAATTTGAAGAGCGCTACTTGTACGTCGCGCTCGAAGGTCTGTCACCCGAGAACCGGCGCTACGCGAAACAGGAAGTCCGCCGCATCGCCGAGGACATGACCGACTTTATCGACCCGTTCCGGGTCCGGGTGATCGGCACGGACCACGAAATCGCCCTGGCCGTGACGGAACTTTACCGCCGCCACCCGGTCAACACGCCGCGTGAGTTCCACGAGCGCGCTCTGGCTGGGGCGGCCGAAATGTTCATTTACCCGCCGGTCAACGGGAATTCGTAACAGGCGATGTCAGCACTCGGCGTCGTCAATCGCCCTTTTTCGCCGCCGGCTTCTCGCCGACCGACGTGTGGTCGTGGACGATCTTCCAGCCGTCGGGCAACTTGCGGAGCAGGAGCGTGAAGCGGCCGGTGTCGGTCTGCCCGCCGCGGACGAGCGTGAACACGCCGCGGACCGCCGCCGCGTCGGCCCCGAAGGCCTCGTAGTGCAGGTCGTCGAACGACAGCGTCCCCATCTTGTCCTTGCCGCCGGCCGCGTACCGTTTCACGTACCGCTCCCGCGTCGGCTCCCACCCCTGCGTGACCGACCCGCCCGAGATGAACGTCAGCTTCTCGCTCTTCCAGTACCCCGTCATGAACCCGTCGATGTCCCCCTTGTTCCACGCGGCCGTCTGCCCGTCTAGAGCATTTTCAGTTTCCGTCTTGCGCTCCCTCGGGCGGCGGCGTATCATCGAGCGATCCCCGTTGGAGTGCTCGCCGATGCAGGCTTATCCCGTC
>JAYUGD010000014.1:0-7547 GCA_043767785.1 Zavarzinella sp.
GCAAGTCCGCGCTCCACTCCGAAGCGTCGCGTCGCGGCTAAACAAAGTCCGCGTGTTCGCCTCAATCCCCCGCCGGGGCCGGGCTGGCCTTCGGCGGGTTCAGCAAACTCCGCTCCAACACCTCGCGGGCCTTGTCGAACTCCGGTTGCCACGTCACTTCGGGGGCCATGTTGGCCATGCAGTCCCGCAGTTTTTCCAGCGTGTTCTTGGCCATGTGCGGGCACTTGTTGCACGCACAACTCACGCCCGGCACGGGGTGGTAACGGTGCCGGGGGTGCTTCGATTGCAGTTGCCACATCATGTTGGCCTCGGTGGCGACGAGGAAGTCCGTGTCTTCCGCGAAGCCGCCGACGTGCTTGATCATGTTCTCGGTGCCGCCGATGAAGTCGGCGTGTTCGAGGATGTTGGCCGGGCACTCCGGGTGGGCGATGGTGTTGCCCTTCGGGTAGACCCGCTTCAGCTTCATCAGGTCTTGGATGCTGAAGATTTCGTGCACCATGCACGAGCCGTTCCAGAGGATCATCTTGCGGCCCGTCACCTCGCTGAGGTAACGGCCCAAGTGCTGGTCGGGGACGAAGAGAATTTCGTACTCCGCGGGCACGCGCCGGATGATCTCCTCGGCGTTGCCCGACGTGACGACCCAATCGGAGAGAGCCTTCACGGCCGCCGTGCTGTTGATGTACGTGACCGTCTGGAACTTGCGGCCGTTGATGCGGAGCATCTCTTGGTACTTGGCCAGTTTGTCGGCTGGGCAGGAGTCGGACAGGCTGCACCCGGCGTCTAGGTCCGGCAGCAGGACCGTCTTCGCCGGGTTGAGCATCTTGGCCGTCTCGGCCATGAAGTGGACGCCGCAGAAGACGATCACTGGGGACGACACCTTGGTGGCCTCGCGGGCCAGTTTCAGACTGTCGCCGGTGATGTCGGCCAGTTCCTGAATCTCGCCCTCTTGGTAGTAGTGGGCGAGAATCGTGGCCCCGATCTTCTTCTTGAGGGCTTTGATCTCCGCGACCACGTCGTCGGCAACGGTGGCAACCATCGACGGCCTGCTTTCTGAAATTCAAACCCGTTTCTCGCAAAGCTCGCAAAACTCGCAAAGAGACGATTAAATAGTTAATTCCTCACCAAATCAGTTCACATCAATTATTATTCGTGTGCGCTTTGCGAGCTTTGCGTGAAACTCTGCTCTTCTCACGTCGCCCCCACTGGCAGCCTTCGTTCCCGCGCCGCGGTCATTGTTTAGAGCGGAGTTCTAGTGGGTGTCGCGTCCGTGAACGGGTGCCGGCGATTTACCTCACCCCCTAACCCCCTCTCCGAAGCGGAGAGGGGGGACCGGCCGCGGAGAATGGCCCAAGCGTTTCTCCGGCCGTGACGACCCGCTTGCTCCCCCTCTCCGCTTCGGAGAGGGGGCTGGGGGGTGAGGTAAACCGCAGAGCCTGTTCACCGACGCGACAACGTTCCGAACTCCGCAAAGCCTCCGCGTCGCGGCGAAACAATGGCCGCAGAACTCCGCCCTATTCTACTCAAATCTGGTGGTCCCGCGCTGATCCGATACTCAGTCCTGGGGGGAAAACGCGACGCGGAAGCCGATGTTGCTGTACCGGTCGCCCGGCGCGAAGTTGTTCCGGATCGCCGACCGGCAGATCACGGCGATGAGGTACCAAGAACCACCGCGCAAAACACGAACATCGTTTGATTGTTTAATCGTTTTCGCTTTTCCATCCTTCGGGGCCGCCGAGTACGGCCCGTAATAATCCTCGCACCATTCCCAAACGTTGCCGTGCATGTCGTGCAGGCCGAAGTCGTTGGCCGCGTAGCCCCCCACGGGCGTTGTTTTTTCCAAGGATGGGCCTTCGACCGTTGTGCCGTACGGGTATTTCCCGTTGCTGTTCGCCTGTTTGCCGTTCAATTCCTTGCCGAAGTGGAACGGCGTCGTCGTCCCGGCCCGGCAGGCGTATTCCCACTCGGCCTCGCTCGGCAGGCGGAACGTCACATTTTGGTCCTTGAGTTTCTCGTTCAATTTCTCGATGAACGTTTTCGCCTCGTCCCAAGAAACGGTCTCCGCGGGGTTTTTCGCCCCCGTGAACTTGGACGGGTTTTTGCCCGTGATCGCCTCGTATTGCTCCTGCGTCACCTCGAACTTGCCCATGTAGTAGTCGTGGCCGAACGTCACGTCGTGCGGCTCTTCATCCTTTCCGCGGCTTTCTTCGCTCTCCGGCGAACCCATCACGAACTTTTTGCCTTTGGCGGGGATGCGGACCATCACTAGTTTCACGCCGTTGCCGAGGTCGAACGGGCGCGTCTTGTCGCGCCGAACCGCCTTCGGGATGTTCCACGTCCCGTCGTACTTCCGCCGCACTTCGGGGAACTGATCCTTCAGACCGCCGGACATCGTGAACACGTCCTTCTTCGTCCGCGTCCGCACGCTGGCGAACACGGAGTCGAGCGTCAAGTCTTCGTCCCCAGCATACTCGCCGTGCCACGCGGCTGAGAGATGGTGGAAAAAGTAGCTCCCCTGCGTCTTGTCGAAGTAGGTCTTCTGACCCGCTTCGCACGAGTACAGGGCCGCAATCCCCGCCGGCGGCGTCTCCGGTGTGCTGAGGTCGATTTGTTCGGCGGCCTGGGTGTCGGCCGGAAAGTCCTTCGGGTCGTTGCGGCACATGCCGGCGATCAGGAGTTTGCTCTTCGCCTTACACGTTTCAAGCAGCGGGTAGAGGCCGCCGGGGCCGTCCATCGGCAGCAGGTTCTCCTTGGCGTTCAGGTCGGCGTCCAGCGGGCAGAAGTGGCTGGTCTTGTTCCCCTTGAAGTGGACGCCGTGCCCGTTCAGCACCACGATCAGGCTGTCCTCCGGGTCGATGACCTTCATCAGTCGGCCGAGGTCGGCGAGGATTTTGTTCTTCTCCGGCGTCAGCCGCAGGCCGGGATTCTGGTCTTCGGGCAGCCGGTCGTGCAGCAGGCGGATGTTCTCCGCCTTGTACCCCGTTGCCAAGAGGGCGTCCCGAAAGCCTTCGACATCTTTGACGGTGAACGGCAACGCCTTCAGCCCGGTCGTCGTCTCGTCGTACTTGCTCACGGCGACGAGGAAGGCATATTGTGTCCCCGCCTTCCCTTGGGCGAGGGCGAGCGACGGCAGCACCAGCAAGACGGCAAGAAGGCGGCACATGGGAGACTCCACCGCGGAGGGAGATCGGGGCCGTGAGGGCTAACGACGACGGAGACGAATTCTTCCGTGTGATTCTCAGATATTTGGGGGCGGGATGCCAGCGGAAAACTTGCTGTGTCCGCCAGAGGCGACAGCGGCAGCGGCGCCCGAGCCGGACGCGGGAAATGGCCCGGAGCAATAAACGTTGCCTCTCT
This sequence comes from Zavarzinella sp., assembly GCA_043767785.1. Taxonomy (GTDB): domain Bacteria; phylum Planctomycetota; class Planctomycetia; order Gemmatales; family Gemmataceae; genus Zavarzinella. The sequence continues at coordinate 3,355 of JAYUGD010000014.1, forward strand.
GCGAGCGTTGCGAGAAATCTCTTCTCGTATTCTCACGCGGTTTCGTCTTGCCGCCAAATGCGGAAGCCGAAGCCGTTCATGTCGATTTCTTCGCCGCGCGGGGCGGGTTCCGCGGCCCCGGCGACGCCGTCGCGCTCGACGGTCAACCGCAGGAAGCCCCACATGCTGGCCCGCTCGCCGGCGTGGTCGTAGCCGTGGGCGTCGGCGTCGGCCTCCAGCATCCACCGCCAGGTGCGGCGCTCGTTGCCGGCGTCGCTGCCCTCTTCCTGCCAGCCTTTCAGCACGCGCTCCACCAGTTGCACGGCCTGCTTGAACGACTTGGGGTCTTGCAGATTGATGAGCAATTCGTCCGGCGCCTTCTCGACCTTGGCGCCGGGAAAGGCCTTGATGCCGTCGAACATCTTGTGTTCCAGCGCGGCGGCCCGCCACGGGGACCACAGGTAAAAGGTGATCCCCGGCCCCTCGAACACCAGCCCGTACAAGTCGATCCGCATGAAATTCCCCGTGCGCGGCCCGCAAGCCCACTCCCCCATTTTACGGGGGGTTCACCCCTTGGCGACCCGAAGCCCTTGGGCGAACAAATTTTGCAGGCGGTCCAACGGTTCGATGCCCACGGACACGCGGATCAGGCCGGGGGTGATCCCGGCCGCCAATTTTTCGGCGGCCGGCTCGTAACGGTGCGACGTCGTGTCCGGGTGGCTGATCGTCGTATGCACATCGCCGAGGGACGGGCTGAACGTGATTTCCGGCACGGCCCGCATGAACTTATTCACGGCGTCTCGCCCGTCGGCGAGTTCGATGCACAGCATGTGCCCCGCCCCGGCCGGGAACAGCCGTTGGGCCAGCGAATACTCCGGGTGGTCGGGCCGGTTCGGGTGATAAATCGCGGTGACGCCCGGTTGGGTGTCGAACCACCGGGCCAGTTCCATGGCGGTGCGGGCGGCGGTCGTCAGGCGCAGGTCCAACGTCGGCAGCCCGCGCTCGCACAGCCAGCAGTCGAACGGGTTGGCCGAGAAGCCCCATGTACTAATGAGCTGCGTCAACGTGACGGCCGTCGCGGCGTCGTTGCCCGCCAACAGGCCCAGCGTCACGTCGCCGTGGCCGCTGACCATTTTCGTGAGACTTTCCATCACGATGTCGGCCCCCATCGCCAACGGGCGGCAAAGAACCGGCGTGGCGAACGTGTTGTCCACGATCACCTTGGCTCCGTGCCGGTGGCAAATCTCGCTCAAGGCCGGCAGGTCAACGACCCGCAGCAACGGGTTGGAAATCGTCTCGACCATCACGACTTTGGTCGGCTTTTTCAACGCCGCCGCCACGGCCGCCAAGTCGTTGCAATCGACGAACGCCGTCTCGACGCCGAAGCGGCCGAGTTCGTCCGTCAATAATCGGTTGGTGCGGCCGTACAGCCGATTGCTGGCGACGACGCGGCCCCCGGCCGACACGCACGCCAGCAAACTCGCGGAGAGGGCGGCCATCCCGGACGCGGTGACGAACGCCCATTGGGCGCCTTCCAAGACGGCCAATTTCGCCGCGAGTTGTTTGGCGTTCGGGTGGGCGTCGCGGGCGTAAAAGAAGCCCGGCTCTTGCCCGGTCATCACGCGGTCCAAGGCGTCCAGGTCGGGCACGTCGTAGACGGCCGACTGGTACAGCGGCGTGGTGTGCGGGACGGTCGGGCCGAGCGGGGGAAGCGGCATGTCGGGCGAGTTTCCGGGGCGGCGGCGGTCCAGAAATCCTGAAACACCCGCCGCCGTGTTCGGGTAGAATCTCCAACTAGCTTATTGGCCCACCTCGCCCCGAGACTCCCATGCGCCGGCCGCTCGCGTTTTCCCTGTTGTGCGGCGTGCTGCTGGCCGCCGAAGGCCGGTCGGCCCCGCGCGACCCGCTGCGCTTCTTTTCCGCCAAGACCACGCAAATCGTCGGCGTCGTCCCCAACCCGCGGGCCTTCGCCGAGGCGATTCTGAACCACCCGCGGGCCGCGGAGGCCTTGGCCCTGCCGCAGGTGAAGGAACTCCTCGACAGCGCCGACCTGCGGAAGCTCTTCCAACTGCTCGCCTACTACGAGAAGGACTTGGGCGCCAAGTGGCCCGAGTTGCTCGACCAACTCGCCGGGGACGGCATCGCCGTCGGCGGCAAGTTCGGCGACAACAACGCCCCGCTCCTCGCCGTCCTGCAAGGCCGAGACGCGGCCCAAGTGACCAAGTTGGTCGATCTGCTCGTGAGTCTGGTGGAAGACGAGCGGACGCGGGCCGGGGGCAAAGAAAGTGTCACCCGCAAAAAGTATGAGGGCGTCGAAGCCGTCGAACTCAGCAAAGATCTGCTGATGGCCCGCGTCGGGGACGCCCTGCTCGTCTCGAATAAGAGTGATCGCCTGAAAGCGGGGATCGACCAGCACGTCGTCAACGGCAAAGACCCCAAGGCCAAGAACTTGGCCAACGCCAACATCAAGAAGGACGTGACGAAACTGCTCGGCGGCGACCCCCTCGCGTGGGCGTGGGTGAACCTCAAGCCCGTGAAGGAACTGCCGGGCGCGAAAGACGTGTTCACCACCCCCCGCAACGAGGTGGTGCAGACCGTCCTCTTCGCCGGCATTCTCGACGTGGCCCGGCGGGCCGACTTCATTGCCGCCGGCTTCTTCCGCGACAAGGACGACTTGAAGTTCACGGTTCGCATGCCAGCCGGCCGCAAGGACACCGCCCCGGACGTGGACTTACACTTGCCCAAAGACCCGAAGGTCGGCGGGTCACTGCCGCCGTTCAACTTGCCGGGCATGTTGGCGTGCCACAGTTTCTACATGGACTTCGAGACGTTCTACACCAAGAGCGCTCAGATCTTCCCGCCGCAGACGGCCAAGGACTTGAAGGAGGCGGAGAGGCAGATTTCGAAGGTGATGATTAACACGTCGCTGCCGAAGTTCCTGGCCGCCAGCGGCGTGCACCACCGGCTGGTCGCCGTCCAGCCCGAAAAGGTGGCGAGTTACCCCAGGCAGCCCGACACCCGGTTGCCGGCGGTCGCCCTCGTGACGACGATGCGCGACCCGAGTTTCGCCAAGAGCATGAACAGCATCATCAAGGCCGGGGCGTTGGCCGTGTCCACGCAGGCGTCGGTGCGGTCGTGGGAAGAAGTGATCGAAGGCGTGACGGCCTTCGGGTACGACTTCCCGGAGAAGGGCAAGTTCCCGAACGATGACCAAGGGCTGCGGTTCAACTACCAGCCGACGTTTGCTTCCGTCGAGGGCCAGTACATTTTCGCCTCCAACAAGGGGCTGTGCCGCGACCTCATCAAGGCCATCCGGGCCGAGGGCAAGAAGACGGCCGACAACGCCAACCTGCAAACAGTGTTCAACGCCAAGGGCCTCGGCGCGTTCGTCAACGCACTGCCGGAGATACCGTTGGCCGCGACGATCCTCGCGCAAGGGGTGCCGCTCGACGTGGCCAAGAAGCAGACGGCCGAGTTCTACACGTTCCTCGACTCTCTCGGCGTCCTCACGCTCAAGACGGAATACTCGGACACCGAGTTCCACTTCGACATCCACTGGAAGATGACCAAGTAACATGGCAACGACACTCGACCCGACGTGGGCGTGGGAGCCGTACTCCCCCGGCCCGAAGCAGCCGTGGACGCCGGCGAAGGTCGGCCACCTGTACCGCCGCCTCGCGTTCGGGGCCGACCACGCGGAACTGCAAGCCGGCGCGAAGGCCGACCCGCAGCAACTCGTCACCGACCTGTTCGCCGGCCGCAAGCCGTCGCCGTCTTACGACGCGGCGACGGAACAGTACCTGGCCGCGAACGCCGAGAAGTTCAACCAGGGCGCGCAGGCGGCCGGGTGGTGGCTGTACCGCATGTTGCACGGCCCGGCCCCGGCGGCCGAGAAGTTGACGCTGTTCTGGCACAACCACTTCGCCACCAGCAACGCCAAGGTGCAAAACGTCGGCCACATGGTCCGGCAATACCGAGCGTTGCACAAGCACGCCCTCGGCAAGTTCGACGCCATGCTGCAAGAGATGTCCAAAGACCCGGCCATGATGGTCTGGCTGGACACCGTGCAGAGCAAGAAGGGGATGCCGAACGAGAACTACGCCCGCGAACTGATGGAACTCTTCTCCCTCGGCATCGGCAACTACACGGAAAAAGACATTCGCGAGGCCGCGCGGGCATTCACCGGGTGGGAAATCCAAGACAACACGTTCGTC
>JAYUGD010000015.1:0-7528 GCA_043767785.1 Zavarzinella sp.
GACAAGGTGACAAGGTGACAAGGTGACAAGGTGACAAGGTGACAAGGTGACAAGGTGACAAGGTGACAAGGTGACAAGGTGACAAGGTGACAAGCCGGCGGTCAGCGGGGCAACTCTCTCGCTGAACCGCCTTGGTTTGTCACCCTGTCACCTTGTCACCTTGTCATCCACAAGCGTGTGCCGGCCCATTTCCGGTTGGCCACGCCGCGTTTTTACCCTACTTTGTGAGTAATCGCCGAAGGCTCGCAGGCCATTCGTGCCTCTCGCCCCGAGCCGGGAGACTCCCTGATGCCGTCCGTGACTGCGCCGCGCGGCCGACCGTGACCAATTCCTCCCCCCCCAGCCTGACGCGCCTTCCGGTCGTGGACGCCTTGCGGGGGGTCGCCATCGGGATGGTGTTCGTGTTCCACTACTTCGGCTTCCGGCACGGGTGGGACATGTACCGCTGGGACGGCCCGTGGCGGGACGGCCACGTGCTGGGGTGGCCCGCCGACCCGCTCGTGTTCCCGATCACGTGGGGGTGGGCGGGCGTGTCGCTCTTCTTCGTGTTGAGCGGGTTCGTCATCCACTTGCAGGCGGCCTCGCGGCCGACGTTCTCGGCCGCCCCTTTTCTGCGCCGGCGACTCTGGCGGATCGCCCCCGCGTACTACGCCGCCGTCGCGGCCTTGGGCCTGCTGTACTGGGTCACGCCGTTCGAGTGGTCCGGGCAACGGCAGTACCTCACGCACGTCCTCTTCATTCACAACTTGTTCCCCGCCACGTTCTTCGGCATCAACGGGCCGTTTTGGAGCCTCGCCAGCGAGGTGCAATTCTACCTCGCCTACCCGCTGGTCGTCTGGGCGCGGGGCCGCGTGGGCATGGGGCGGGTCTTGGCGGCGGCCGCGGCGTTGAGTGTGGTTTCGCGAGGCGTGTTCTTGCTCGTCGCCGACTGCGAATACCCGATTTCGCCGCTGTGGGCCTCGTTCCCCGTCCTGTGGGTCTATTGGCTGCTCGGGGCGTGGGTCGCCGAACGCTTCCGGCTCGGCCAGTTGGCCTTCCCCGGCCGCGCGTGGCCCGCCGCGGCGGCCGCCGCGTTCTTCCTGGCCGGGCTGTGGAAGCCCGCCAACTGCCTGTCGTTTTCGCTCGCCTCGCTGACGTGGGCGGTCGTCCTCGACCGGGTGATCCGGCGGGATTGGCGCCCGGGCCGCGTGGGCCGGGCGGCCTGTCACCCCGGGCTAATCAGCTATTCCATGTACCTCTGGCACGACCCGCTCATCGAGGTCATCGGCCATTGGCTGGACCGCCGGCGCGGCCTCTTCCCCGAAGCGGACGCCGTGACCGGCGCGGCCTTCTTCGTGATCACCTGGGCCGCCGTGTACGTCGTCGCCGCCGTGTCGTACCGCTGGCTGGAAGACCCGCGCTGGCTGTGGCGACGGCGACCGCCGACGTGAGGCGGCGCCGTCACGCCGCCGCGGCGACCCGCGCCGCCTCCAGTTCGGCCGGCGGGATTTCTTTCTTCATCCGCAGGTAGACCATGTACCCGATCATGCCGATGCCCCACGCGATGATGCGCTGCAACAGGCACCCGATGATGCCGCCGGTCGCCGGGACGCCGACGAGGGTGTACAGCCAGCCGTAGGCGGCCTCGCCGCCGCCGACGCCGCCGGGCATGGGGAAGGCCGCCTGGGCCGTCATGCCTACGGGGACGATTAAGAGGTGTTCGCTGAACGCGGGCGCCTTCAGGTCCGGGAAACTCAGCACGCACAGGTAGAAGATCACCACCCAGCCCAAGTGCCCGACGACGGTGAGGCAGAACGCCGCCCCCAGGGACTTGAGCTTTTTCCGGTACATCACCCCCGCCCGCCACAATTCCGCGGCCGACCCGCCGACCTTGGGCAGCCGGGCCAGCCGGGCGGCGATCCTGCCCGACCGCTCCTCGGGGACCATGCCCATGAGGATGAACACGGACCCGGACACGATCACCAAGAAGGCCGTCACGCGGACGATGACCTTCAAGTTCTCGTTGGTCGCCAGCACGGGGTTGTCCGTCAGCCAGAAGAGGCCGCCGCTGACGGCCACCAGCCACGCGAGCGCCCACAGCCCGAGCGCGCGGTCCACGACGATGGTGGCGACGGCCACCGTCCGCCGGGACTGTTCCCGGGCGATGGCGACGGCCTTGAAGATGTCCCCGCCGACGGAGCCGGGGAGGATCGAGTTGAAGAACGAACTGACCAGCCCGAGCCGGAAGGCGTTGCGGACCGTGAACGGCAAGTCCTGCGCCCGGACCAGGATGTACCAGCGGACGAACGTGATGGACAGCGCGACCGCCCAGATGAGGCTGGCCGCCAACAGCGGCCCGAAGTTCATGGGCCGGACGAGCAAGTCGCCGATGCCGGGGGTGGCTTTGTCCTGCTTGATTTGGGCGTCGGCCAAGCCGCCCGTGAGAAACGTCAGGGCCTTTTCGTCGTAGGTCAACTTGCCGGGGGTCGGCCCCCAGTACCCGTAGATGATGGCGCCCAACAGCCCGAAGCCGACCGCGTACTTCAAACCATTCAGCCAAAACGACGATTTCACGCGCGCGTCCGTTGCGAGGGCCGGGAGGGGTCTGCATTGTTGTACAAACATGACCCGCGAAATCACCCGCCCGCCGGCGGCGGCATGTCGTCGTCGTAGTCCAACTGTTCCTGAGTGCGGGAATCGGATTCCAGAAAATGCCGCCCCAGCCGCGCCCGGTATTGTCCCATCTTGTACCAGTGGCCGACGAAGCTAACAACCACGGTGAGCAGCCACAGGACGCCAAAAAACAGGAAGAACCACGCCGCCTCGTCCCCGACATCCTTCAGTCCGCCGTGGGCGACGCAGACGCGGTAAAACACCAAAAGGCCGACGGCGACCAGCAAGCAGCCGACCCACCCGTCCCCCGCAGTCTTGCCGTAGTCGTCGCCCTTATTGTGTTCCCCGAGGGCCGTGAACTGCTCCCGCAAACTCCGGGCGACGGCCCCGATCATCCACCCCGCGAAGGCGACCCCAACGACCGGGACAAGGCACAGCCACACATGCGCCGGCGCCATCGCCCGGTGTTCCAACCGCACCAGGCGCAGGACCTGGTACACGTTGAAGAGGTAGAACCCGGAGACCGCATGCCCGACGACGACGGCGGGCGTGACCGTACAGACCTGGCAGATGAACTCCGAAGACACGAGCCGCCTCCTTTCGTCGGTTCGGAACCCCCGTTTAGCCGCGCCGCGGAGTCCACGGAGCGGGGCGCGGACACCAACCCGGAAGAACATTCAACCACGAATAACACGAATAACACGAATTCGAGACGCGACAATACAACAGAACTGATTTTCGAGTAAATTTGATTTATTCGTGCCATTCGTGTTATTCGTGGTTAAGACGTCTTTGGGTCGCAGGGCCTCGCTCCGCTGCGCAAAGCCTCCGCGTCGCGGCTAAACGGGTTTTGCCCGGTCACCGGATCTTCGGCCCGACCAAGTCCGCGTTGTAGACCGTCCCCGGGCCGACGGTGACGGCCAACTCCGACGTGTCGGGGGAGGCGTACTTGTACGGCGTGACGAACGGCGGGGGCATCGGCGGCGTCACCTTGGGCGGGATTCGGCCCTTTTCGGGGAGGTGCTTCTCGCCCATTTTGGCCTCGGGGTTGGGGTAGTAGACGGCGACGCGGTTGGGGCCGGCGGGGACGCCGGGGGCCCGGTAAGAGCCGTCCGCGGCGATGTCGGCCACGACCTGCGACCCCGCCGGGCCGACGAACACGATTTTCCCGCCCGGCTTGTTCAGGGGCGCGCCGTTGTACGTCACCGTGCCGGTCACGTCGGCCGTCGGGTCGGGGCCGCCGCAGCCCGCGCAGAAGACGGCGATCATCAAAACGGTCCGGCGCATCGGCGGCGGTCTCCGGGGAAGGGCGGGTCAGGGAAGGGTGACGACTTCGCCGCCGTTTCGCGTGCTGAGTCGGGGCAGAATGGCGTCTGCCGAGTAGGAGAGGAACCGGACGGAGCCGTCGCCCATCAGGAAGTTGACGCCGCCGGTGTGCAGGGACCACCAGTGGGCCGTGTCGCCTTGGTTGGCCAGGTTGCCGGGCCGCAGGCCGACGTTGGTGGCCGGAGCGCCGTGGTAGGCCGCGAGGGCCAAGTCCCGCGCGCCGAGGACGCTGTCCCCGTCCCCCGCGCCGTTGCCGAAGCCGGCGGGCCACCACCCCCAAAGCAAGTTCGTGCTGGCGGGCCGCTCGCCGACGAAGAGGGTGTTGGACGTGCCGTCCGTCACGTCGGCGATGCGGACTTGCGAGTCGGAGTACAGCATCCCGTCGGCCGAGAGCGGGCTGTTGCTGGAGGTCCCGGCGTTCCCCAAGTAGGACGTGAGCGCGATCGGCGTGTTGGTCCCGGCCGCCGCCCCGTCGACGGTCTTGGGCCGCGGGTTGGAGGGGCAAATGAACATCGGCATCGTGACGGCGATCGACGGGTTCCCCGCGGCCCACGGGTAGGCCGGGTTCGCCGTCAGCCAGGCGTCGGTTTGCTTGTACAGGGAGTCCTGTTCGAGGTACGGCAAAATCTGCACGAAGAAACTGGTGTACACCAGCGGGCCGCCGGCCCCGGAGTAATACCCGGAGGGGAACGCCTGCTTCACGTCGTGGTGGCCGTGCAGGGCCAAGCCCATCTGCTTGAGGTTGTTGCCGCACTTCATGCGGTTGGCGGCCTCGCGGATCTTCTGGACGGCCGGCAGCAACAGGCCGATGAGAATGGCAATGATGGCGATCACCACCAGTAACTCGATCAGCGTGAACGCCCTGCGGGCTTTGCGAGCTGTCATGACGAGTCCTTCGGCGCCGGCACAAAAATGAGAATGGTGTTTGGCGAATCGACAAACAGACGGGACGAGACAGTTTGATCCTACATGAGTGGTTCTTCGGAAGCAAGCGTGTTACCGCCGGCGCCGGCCCGTCTCACCCCGCGGGTCCGGCCGCTTCCAGCATCTCCACGATCCGCGCCACTTCGCCCGGGTCGTTGAACGTGCGCCGGGCGGCCCGCAGGCGCTCTTGCCACCAAATGTTGATGAACTCGGCGCCGGCGTCGCCCAAGTCGCGGCGCATCTGGTCGAGTTCCGCCTGCTCGCCGGGGCCGAGTTGGAGTTGGTCGTTCTCGTCGAGGGAGGGGGACTTGCGCGGGACGCCGGGCTTGGCGTGCAGCTTCATCAGCTTGCGGCGGGCGTGGTCGAGCGGGGTGTCGCCGGCCTCGTCCGCCAAGTGCGGGTCCGCGCCGGCGGCCAGCAACGCCCGGACCGTGGCCGCGGTCGGGGACGAGCCGCGGATGTTGGCGGTCATCGGCGTCCGGCCGCGGGCGGACGTGCAGTTGGGGTCGATGCCCCACGAGAGCCGCTCGGCCACGAGGTCGGCGTCGCCGCGCCGGGCCGCCAAGTACAGCAGCTTCTCGAACCGGCGGCGGTGTTCCGGGTTCTGCGCCATCTGCCGGAAGTCGTCCATCATTTCGACTCCAAGGCCGGCCGAGTCACGGGGCGATGCGTTGCCACGGCTCGGCGTTGACGAACCGGGACAAGTGGGCGACGTTGTCCGTCGCCACGACGACGGGGACTTGGAGGGACAGGGCTTGGGCCGCGAGGATGACGTCGATATCCAACGCATGAATGTCGGCCGTCGGCAGGCCGGCGGTGCGGACGTGTGCCCAAAGCCCGGCGGCGTGGCGCATGACCGCGGAGGCAAGGGGGAGATATTCGAGTTGAACACCGAGACTGTCCAAGTGGTTCAAGGCCGTGAAACTCCCGAGGCGCAACAGTTCACGGCGGACCTCGTAGTCGATGACTTCCGGCAGGATGACCCGCCGCCCGGCCGCCAGCAAGTCGTGCAGCCCAACTCGACAGTCGGCCGCGTGCGGCGGATTACGCGGGTGAGTCAGGAGGCCCACGGGCCCCGAATCCAACAGGATCACGTCGCTCACGACTGCCCCTCGGGGGAGCCGAGCATGCGATACCATCCCGAAAATCTGCGATTTTCGTTCAACTGTTTGATGACGTCGTACCCGCCGTCATCCGGGGGCAGCGTCTGCGTCACGGCAAGCCATTCGGCAATCGACTTGCACGCCCGCAGACGGCGGCCATACTCCTCTTCCTCCGGCGTCGGTTGGGGAAGCAAAGACTCCGGCGTCGGCGGGTGTACCGTCACGCGCACCTCTTGCCCTTCCCGGAGACTTAAAGGTTCCGTCGGCTTTAACATGCCGCCCTCGAAGATCGCGGAAATCATAGTCATGGTTCGACCCTCCCCCGCCATTGTAGGGGCAAATCACCCGGCCCTTTCTCCCGCGATCCCCGAAAATTGCGCTTGCATTCGGCCGCGGGCCGGGGGAGAATTCCATTACTCACCCGGCCGGCGTCTCCTCCCGACGCCGGTCCTCCCGCGACGGAATCGGCCTGCGATTGTTTCATTTCCCTCTGACGGAAAAGGGGCGCCCCATGCGGACGCGGCGACCGGGCTTTACGCTCATTGAACTCTTGGTGGTGATCGCCATCATTGCCATCCTCATCGGGCTGCTCTTGCCCGCGGTCCAGAAGATCCGCGAGGCGGCGAACCGCATGAAGTGCAGCAACAACCTGAAGCAGATCGGGCTGGCCTGCCACAACTACGAGGCCGTCAACCAGAAGCTGCCGCCGGGCGGCGAAGGGTACGGGTGGTGCAACAACTACGGCGGCGGGTCGCCGAAGATCAAGAATCTGAACGGACTGGTGTACCTGCTGCCGCACTTGGAACAGACCGCCTTGGACGCCAAGTTGAACAAGGACTTGGCCTTCGGGAACCAGAACACCGGGTACTGCTGCGGCTTGACTGGCAACACGGCCGGGGCGATGGCCGGGGACGCGACGACCGACGGCAACGGGGCCATGATGGCCACGCGCATCCCCACCTTCCTGTGCCCGTCCGACGCCGGCACGGTGATGCAGGGGGCGAGCGCGCCGTACGGCCCCGGCGGCAGCCTCGACGGGGCGAAGACGAATTACGACTTCGTCGCCTCCCAAGGCGACTTCACCTGCGGGTACTGGCAGACCGCCGGCGTAAACCGGTACATGTTCGGGGAGAACAGCACGACCCGGTTCGCGGACGCGACGGACGGCCTGAGCAACACGCTCATGATCGGCGAGGAGACCCTCAACGTGCTGAACGGCCGCGCCTCGGCGTGGGGCTACCGCGGGTGGGTGATGACGGGCGTGGACGTCAACGACGGGATCAACAACTGGTACCTGGCCGCCGGCTACCCGGTCGTCCGCGGGACGCTCGGCAGTTGGGGCCGGGCCGGCAGCCTGCACACCAACGGGTGCAACTTCGCCTTCGGGGACGGGTCGGTCCGATTCATCCGCGAATCGACCGCCACCACGGTCCTCCTCCAACTCGCGCGCATGGGCGACGGGACGACGCCGACGCTGAACTGACCGCCGCTTCCTAGAGCGGAGTTCAAAATGGCGTCGCGGCCGCGCGCGGGCGACGGCGCTTTACCTCACCCCCCGGCCCCCTCTCCGAAGCGGAGAGGGG
>JAYUGD010000016.1:0-7517 GCA_043767785.1 Zavarzinella sp.
GGCCGATCCTCACGCAGAGCGTGAGGAGTACATTGGCCTTTGCGGTTTACACGTCTTCCAACACGGGAACCGCGTCCAACAGTTCGGCCACCACGTCGCTGACGTGGCGGCCTTCCACCTCGGCCTCCGGCCGCATGATGATGCGGTGGCCCAACACGCCCAAGGCCACTTCCTGAACGTCCTCGTGCGTGTAGTAGTGCCGGCCCTCGAGCACGGCGCGGGCGCGGGCGCACCGCTGCAAGGCCAAGGCGGCGCGGGGGCTGGCGCCGAGCATCACGTCCGGGTGCTTGCGGCTCTCTTCGGCGAGGCTCACGATGTAGTGGAGGAGTTCGTCCTTCCCGTACACGTTGCTCAACTTCGACTGCATGCTCCAGATGATGTCCGGGTTGAAAATCGGCTGAAGTTCGACGATGGCGGCGCTGTGGACTTGCAGCATCTTCACCTCGGCCTCGTGGCCGGGGTAGCCCATCTCCACCCGCAAAAGGAAGCGGTCCAACTGGGCCTCGGGCAGGCGGTAGACGCCTTCCTGTTCGATCGGGTTCTGCGTCGCCAAGACGAGGAACGGGCGGGGGAGGGGGAGCGTCGTCCCTTCCACCGTCACTTGGTATTCCTGCATGGCTTCCAGCAAGGCCGACTGCGTCTTGGCCGGGGCGCGGTTGATTTCGTCCGCGAGCAGCACTTGACAGAAGATCGGCCCCTTGCGCAGGACGAAGTCGTTCGTCTTGCGGTCGAAGATGGAGGTGCCGGTCACGTCGGACGGCAGCAAGTCCGGCGTGAACTGCACGCGGGAGAAGTCGCACCCGAGCAGCTTGGCGAACGCCTTGGCGAGCGTGGTCTTGGCGACACCGGGTACGCCTTCCAGCAGAACGTGGCCGCTGGCCAGCATGGCGATGAGGAGCTGCCGGGTGACGCCCTCCATCCCCACGACGACCTTGCCGACTTCGTGGATGACTTGCTGGGCGAGGGCCTTGCCGGCGGCCGCGAGTTCTCTGGCCGGCTCGGACCCCGGGACGGGAGGAATGGTCATGACACCCCGGTTATCGTTCGACGCGTGCGGAATCAATCCCCCTCAAGATAGGGGGAAGCGGCGAAGCGTCCGCAGGGAAAACGGGGGGCGTTACGCGGCGGGCGGGCCGGCCACGTCAGGCCGGTACGGTCACGCCCCCGACGGCCCGGCCGAACGCGGCGAGGATCAACCCCACCTCCGCCAGGTAGAGGCGTGGTCGATGCAGCACGACGGCCGTGCCCGTCAGGCCGAGAAATTGCCAGTTCTCGCCCGTCGTTACGCTACCGTAGATGGTGGGCCGCGGCTGGCCGGCCCGCTCGTTGTACATTTGGGCGGCCACCATCTGGGCAACGCACTTTCCCAAACCGCCGTCGATGTCATTTCGCATCGACTCAACGACGGCCACAATCGGCGCCCGCACGCGCGGGACCGGCGCGGAGCTTGTGAGCAGGAAGTCGCACTCGCCGTGGAGATGACGGCCTGAATCGATGTCGAGACGTTGACCGGAGAGAATGGCGACGCTGTCCCCGGACGCTTCTCTCACGGCCAAGAGGATCGGGGCGACAAGAAATTCCGAGCGCGCTTTCCCGTTCATTAACGCCAACCCCCGACTGCGCTGCAACAACTGGTCGAGCCACGTCGGGACGAGGGCCGGCTGGATTCCCGGAAACAAGTCGCCCGTATGAGTCATCACACCGAGGGTCGCCTCAGCGGATTCCAAGGTGAAGTCGTTGTATTCCATTGGTCTTCCATCACCCCAGCGCCGCCACCCGCCGGGCCAGTTCCAGGTAATCCCCCGGGCCGCCGCGAGAGTCCGGCGCCCGCTTGTTGGGGTGGTTCACGAGGCTCATGTGGTCGGCGTGCCACACTTCCACGGAGGGGCCGCGGCTGGCCGAGGCGACGGAGACGACGCCGTCGTTCGCCCCCTCGAAGCGAGTGACGACGTGGGCCGACAGGCGCCAGCGCGGCCGGACCCGCTTCTGCTCACAGACGCCGGCGACGGCGTGGTAGGCGATTCCCGGCACGTCGGGGCAGTCCTCCATCAATCGTACACTGCCGTCGCTCGTCAGGTCGCGGAAGGCGTCCATGCTGACGCCGAACAGGTTGAAGAACGGCCGGCTGAGGCGGGAGAATTTCCCCATTGCCCAGTCCGCGTAGCTGCTGCCGCGGTGCGGCGTGGCAATCGTGGTGAGCGACCGCACGCGGTCTTCCATGCCGAGTTTGGAGATCATGTACCGGCTGTCCAAGCCGCCCATGCTGTGGGCGAGCAGGTGGACCTTTTCGTTCGGGAAGGTGGCTTTCAGATAGGCCCGCAGTTCGGTCGCCCGCGTCACCACGCCGTGCGTCTTGCTGAGGCTCGGCACACCAATGCGGAAGCCGTCGGCGACCAAGGCTTCCTCGATGCCCGGGAAGTACCGGCCGACGTGCAAGGGGCCGACTTTCACGCGATCGAACCCCAACAGGCCGTGGACCAATACAATCGGGGCACACTGTCTCACGGCCGATGCCTTTCGCGCGTCGCCAGTGGGTTTGGTGAACGGTGCATGATAATCGGGTGATCGGGACGCAACAAGGGAGAACGGCCATGACGGTGCAGCGGGCGGAAGCGGGCAAGACGCGGATCGGCTGGGTCGGCACGGGCGTGATGGGCCGGTGGATGTGCCAGCACGCCATCGCCAAGGGCTACGCGGCCACCGTGTACAACCGCAGCAAGGACAAGACGCAACCGCTAGCCGATCTCGGGGCGAAAGTCGTCGATTCGCCGAAGGCCGTCGCGGAGGCGTCCGACATCGTGTTCGCCATCGTCGGCTTCCCGGCCGACGTGCGCGAAGTCTTCCTCGGCTCCAACGGGGCGTTGGCCGGGAGCAAGCCGGGGACGATCCTCGTGGACATGACGACCAGCGAGCCGTCGCTGGCCGTCGAGATTTACGAGGCCGCGAAGGCCAAGGGCATCCACTCGCTTGATGCGCCCGTGTCCGGCGGGGACGTGGGGGCGAAGAACGCCGCCCTCTCCATCATGATCGGCGGGGACACGGATGTCGTGGAGGCCGTCACGCCGGTGTTCGAGTGCATGGGCAAGACGATCATCCACCAAGGGCCGGCCGGGGCGGGCCAGCACACCAAGATGGTGAACCAAATCCTGATCGCCGCCAACATGATCGCCGTCTGCGAAGGGCTGCTGTACGGCTACAAGGCCGGGCTGAACTTGGAGACGGTGTTCAAGTCCGTCTCGGTCGGGGCGGCCGGCAGCAAGGCGTTGGAAGTCCTCGGGCCGCGGATCATGGCCCGCAACTTCGAGCCGGGCTTCTACGTGGAACACTTCATTAAGGACATGGGCATCGCCCTCAAGGAAGCGGAGCGGATGAACCTCTGCCTGCCGGGCTTGGCCTTGGCCAAGCAACTGTACGAAGCCGTGCGGGCGCAGGGTTACGGACGGAAGGGGACGCACGCCCTGATGCTGGCGTTGGAAGCGATCAGCAACGTGAAGCGGTGAAAACCGCCGCGAGGCGGTCGCGTTGGCGTTCCGCCTTCAGGCGGTCTTGGAACTCCCCGAGAAAAGGTCCATAAGGAGCGGAGTCTTCGACGCTCCGACCCCGTGGGTGACGAGCCGTCCCCCGTGAAGGCGAACCCCTCGAAGACTCGGTTCGCCGGCGCTTTTGGGCGTGAGGCCCAAGACCGCCTAAAGGCGGAACTCCAACAAGACCGCCTGACGGCGGTGTGGTAGCCGTGAATTCACGCCGGCGATTCACCCGACCGTGACCCGGCGTCAGCCGCCCGTTTGGCGACCACGTTGAGCGTCCGCGGCAAGCGCACGGTAAAGGTGCTCCCCCGGCCCGGCTCGCTCTTCAACGCAATGTCTCCTCCCAACAAGACGCACAACTCGCGCACAATGGAGAGGCCCAGGCCGGTGCCCTCGTGTTCGCGGGTGAGCGTGTCGTCGCCGACTTGGCGGAACTTCTCGAAGATGCGCTCCTGCTCCTCGGCCGAGATGCCGACGCCGGTGTCGGCGACCGTGAAGACGACCGTCTCGCCGTCCGTGGCCGCCCGCAGGGAGACGCGGCCGTTCTCCGGCGTGAACTTGACCGCGTTCGAGATCAGGTTGTTGAGGATCCGCCGGACCTTGCCCGCGTCCTGCCGGATCACTTTAAGCCCCGGCTCGTAGTGGAAGCGCAAGTCGATGGCCTTCTTCTCGGCCGTCATGCGGAAGCCGGGCAGCATCGCGTCGCAGAATTCCGGGACGGAAAAGTCGTCCGGCCGGATGTCCATTTTCCCGGCCTCGATCTTCGCCAAGTCCAAGATGTCGTTGATGAGCACCAGCAACTGCTGACCGCTCGTCTTGATGTTCACCACCCAGCGGGCCTGCTTCTCGCTCAGTGAAGTCCCCGTGGAGAGCAACACGTCGCTGAACCCGATGATCCCGTGCAAGGGGGTGCGCAGTTCGTGGCTGACGGTCGAGAGGAAGTCCCCCTTCGTTTTGTTCGACTCGAACAGGAAGTAGTTGGCCCTCGCCAGTTCGTCATTGGTGTGCTGGAGGCTGGCGTTCAGTTTTTGCTGCTCCTCCCGGAGTTCCATCAGGTGGCGGATCATGCGGTTGAATGCCTCGCTGAGGTCTTCGAACTCGTCCCCGGTGTGAATCTCGGACCGGATGTTCAACTGCCCCCCCACGATGGCGTCGCTGACGGCCTTCAAGTGCTTCACCGGCTTGACCACCACGTAACGGATAATCAGGTAGCTGCCGGTCATGATGAGCAGCGACGTGAGAATCGCGAAGGAGAGCAACAGCGCCCGGTTAATGTGGGCGCCGGTCTCGATGGCCCGCGTGGAGAGGGTCACTTTTGCCACCGCCATCAGATCCCCTTCTTGCAGGGGGGAACTACGGTCCGCGACGGCGGAGTTTTGGTTGTGGCAGGCGACGCACTTCGCGGACGCCCGGATCGAGCCGTAGTAGTGGAAGACGCCCCGCGGCGACTCGTTGACGCTCTCTTCCGCCAACTCCGGGTTCGCCGCCAGGCGGTTGACGACGGACACCTCGTCCCCCTCCGGCTTGTGTTCGGGGAGCTTGGCGTTGGACTTCAGAATCTTGTACTTGTACTCGCTGAGCGAGTCCGGCCACATCTTCTCCGACTGTTCTTGGAAGGCGTCCACCGCGTCCTTGCTCTCGACGGGCAAGTGTTCGCGCGCGAGGATGGGCGGCACCAGCAGCCGGCCGGACGTGGTCAACTGGTCGTAGGCCAACCCCTCCGTCTGCCGGGCGTAGGCCCAGAAGCTCAGCGCCATGAGGAACAGGATGCCGCCCCCGAGCAGGAACCGGCACTTCCGCTCCAAGTCCGTCTCGCCGAGCAACCGCTTAAACGCCCGGTAGGACATGGCTGTTGGCCCTTCTGAAAACAACGCATTAAACAAAGACATTTCACGCAAAGCTCGCAAAGAGGCAAAGCTCGCAAAGAAGACCAAATCAAGTTTCCAGCGGACCGGGCCAAACTCATTGAAACATGAGTTGGTCTTCTTTGCGAGCTTTGCCTCTTTGCGAGCTTTGCGTGAAATGTCTTTGGTGGATTACACGTTCACTTCGCCCTGCTGGCCCAACCGTGTTGCATACCGTTCACGAATGGGCTTAATTTCCAGGTCGATGAATTCGTCCGTTTGCTCGGGGGAGCGGCCGACGTAGCGGGCGGGGGCGAGTTCGTCCGCGAAGTTGAGGCCCGTGAACGCGGCGTCCTGTTGCAACTTGGCGATGAGGTCGCGCGTCGTTGCCGTCCCGGCTTTCACGCCGGCCGTCACCGCGTGGCTGTGCGTGCGGACGACTTCGTGGACGTCTTGCCGGTCGGCCCCGGCGGCGACGGCGGCCATCATCAGGTTTTCGGTCGCCATGTACGGGAGGTATTCGTTGACGTTCTTGGCGATCACTTCGCGATTGACCACCAAGCCGTTCGCGAGGTTGAGGGCGATCCGCAGACACGCATCGGCGGCGAGGAACGCCTGCGGGATGTACAGCCGACGGCCGGCGCTGTCGTCCAGCGTGCGCTCGAACCATTGCGTGGCGGCCGTGTCCGCGGCCATCTTAGAGAGGTTCATCAAGAACCGAGAGAGGCTGCACAGCCGTTCGGCCCGCATGGGGTTGCGCTTGTAGGCCATCGCGGAGGAGCCGATCTGGTCCTTCTCAAACGGCTCGTCGATCTCTTGCTTGTGGGCCAGTAATCGAAGGTCCGTGCCCCACTTGTGAAGGCTTTGGCCCAACCCGGCGAGGGCGTCCAGCACGAAGCTGTCCACCTTGCGGGTGTACGTCTGCCCGGTGACGGTGTACACCTCGTTAAACCCGGCCTTTATGGCGACGAGCAAGTCCTGCTTCCGAACCTTATCGTGGTCCCCGCGGTAGAGGGCGAGGAAGCTGGCTTGGGTGCCGGTGGTGCCCTTGGCGCCGCGGAACTTGAGGCCGTCCCGGCGGGATTCGAGTTCCTGCAAGTCCATCACGAAGTCGTAGTTCCACAGGCAGGCCCGCTTGCCGACGGTCGTGAGTTGGGCGGGTTGAAAGTGCGTGTACCCCAGCGTCGGCTCGGCCCGCCATGTGGCCGAAAACTTGCCGAGGGCATCGATCACGCTGGCGAGCTTGCCGCACAAGTCGTCCAACCCCTCCCGCATCAGGATCAGGTCGGTGTTGTCCGTCACATAGCAGGAAGTCGCCCCGAGGTGGATGATGTCCCGCACGCCGGGGGCCGCGTCCCCGAGGGTGTGGACGTGGGCCATCACGTCGTGCCGCAGACGGCGCTCGTGCGCGTCGGCGCGGGCGAAGTCGATGTCGTCCAAGTGCCGCCGCAGCTCGGCCAGTTGCTCGGGCCGGACGCGGGGGGTCTTGCCGTCGTCCGCGAGCAGGCCGAGTTCGGATTGCGCTTCCGCGAGGTGCAGCCAGAGCCGCCGCCACGTGCCGAACTTCCGTTGTGGCCCGAACCGCTCGGCCATCTCCTCGGAGCAGTACCGGCCGATCAGCGGGTTGTCGTAGACCAAATGGGAATCCGGCATGGGGAGCGTAAGCCCTTGCGAAAAACTTGAGGAAAAATCCCGCGAATCCCCCGGCGGCGGCCGGGAGTCAACGGGGGAAGTCTCGCGTCGGCCACGCCCGGCAGGGCCGACACAACGCGAGGGACATTGTAGATTTTCGGCGGCGAACCGGCCCGAAGGACGCATCCGGCCGCGCGGGATTGTTCGATACGAGCATCATCGAAAACGCCCGGCCGAGGATTGGGCCGGGACGCGCGAGCAAGGGAGGATCTCTGATGATGCGTCGCTGGCTGGTGGGCGTGGCCTTATTGGCCGGGCTGTTCCTCGCGGGCGAGGACCGGGCCACGGCCGCGGACCCGCCGTTGCCCCGCGGGTACTACTACCCCTACGTGTACTTCCCCCACAATTACTGGCCGCAAAACAGCCCCCAGTGGCCGGAGCCGAACGGCGCCCCGTACCAACGGCCGCCGGCGTACATGGCCTACCCGGCGTTCAAGGAGCCGAACTGGCACTA
>JAYUGD010000017.1:0-2670 GCA_043767785.1 Zavarzinella sp.
CGGCTCGTTTTCACGACGATGTTCGCCCAAGGGGCCGGACCCTCGAAGACGCGGTCCTCCCGTGCCTCGTGGGTGAACAGTCCAAGACCGCTAAAAAAGCGGGACTCCAACACGACCGCCGGACGGCGGCGGAGAACCGGGCAGTGGTCTGTGAGACGTGTATAACGGCAAGCGGCTCGGCGTGAACCGGAGGAGACGCCGGGGTTGGGGTCACGGGCGCCACACCGCGGGCAGGTCCGGGCGTCCGTCGCCACCGGCGAGTACCCGCACGCCGGACACGCCCCCGTCGCTTTTGTCGCCATACGGCCCCTCCCGGTTTGGCCCGCTCTCCGCTCCGCAGACTTCGCGTCGCGGCAAATCGGTGTCACGGCCTCGGAATCACCTGCCCGTACAGCCGCTCGGCCTCGGCGCGGGGGATGCCCTCATTCGTCAACAGGTCGATTTGCTCGGCGGCGAAGGCGGGCCAGTCGCGGTCGCGCACGAACCGCATGAAGCCGTCCCCGAACCCCACTTCGCGGCCACGACTGGCGAACACGCGGACGGGAAAGCCAGCGTGGTCGCCGCCGCGGGTGGCCTTCTTGTCAAACAGGAGAGCCACTTGGGAGCCGGCCTTGGTGGTCAGGCCGCGCACGTACACGCGCCCGCATTGTTCCTCGGGCAATCCGCGGCCGGCGGCCTTCGCCTCCCGGAAGGGGGTCGTGTCGTAGCCCGGCCCGGTGAGGAATTGCCAATCCTCTTCGCCCATGAGCAACAGGGCGTCCCCGTACCCGTCGTGGTGGTCCGGGAAGCGGTCGCCGTGGGCGTCAGCGTAACTGAACAGTGCCAGCGTGCCAATCTTCATGCAGTGGCGATGGGACGGGAAATATACGTTGATCAACAAGCAGGCGAGGGCCGCCGCCGGCAGGGACAGGACGACAGCCCCGATCAGCCGACGGCAGACATTGCGGCGGCGCACTCGTCACTCTCCGGTCCGTGTACGCCAACACGCTCGTGTGGATCGGCGCCAGCGATCACTTGCCGATCTTCGCCAACAGCTTCCGCGCCTCTTCCGCGGCTTGCGTTTTCGGGTACGCCTTGACGAGCGCTTCCAGTCGCTGCCGGGCCGTGTCCGGCTTGGAGGTCAGCACGAGCTTGGCGAGGATCAATTTCTCTTTCGCCTCGGCCTCCTGCTTGTCGGCGGGGGCGGGGTCGCCGGCGGGGTCGGCTTTTTTGTCCTCGGCCGGCCGGGCGGTGTCGAACACGGTCGATTCGGTGGCCGACACCAGCGAGAGCGTGAACGGCTCCCAAGTGGACCGCTTGAACGCCTGGGTCGCTTCCACGGGGTCTTTCGGGTCGCGGGCCGGCGGCTTGCCGGCCTTGGTCGGGAACGTGGCGACCGTGACGAACACTTTCGCCTCCTTGCCGAGCGCGGCCCAGTCGAGCTTCGCGCCCGCGGGCGGCTCGAACTTCTCGCCCTTGGCCTCCGTCTGGATCTCCACGGACGACGAGCTTCTGGTCGTCCGGAAAGACACCTTGCCGGAGGGGGCGACGAGGGGAACGTCCACCGCCCGGCCCTGGGCGATCAGCCGCCGCTCGTCGTCGTAGACGACCCACTGGTAGCCCTCGAAGAGCCCGCCCTTCTCCTTGACCTTCGAGAAGTAGAACGCCGAGCGGTTGTTCGGGTTCCAGCCGACGTATTCGTCGCCGACGGGACTCACCTTCACCTCGTCCAGGACGAGGCTGTCCTTCTTGCCGAGCAGGACGACGAGGCAAAAGCACTCGTTCTTTTCGCGTTTCACGTCCTTGAGGTCCGGCTTGAAGCGGACCGTGGGCGCCTTGCCGACCCAGACGACTTCGAGGTCGTCCGCGAGCGCAACGGGGGCCGTCATTCCCACGCCGAGCAGCGCGAGGGCGGCCCCCGAGAAGAAGACCGTCCGACTTCGTTTCCCGCGCATGGCGAACCCTCAAGTCGTGAGCATGGTACCCGGCGCCAAACCGTGAGTGTATCGTCCCCGCCGACCGCCGGCGTGTCAACGAAAATGCCGCGAAGGTTACCTCACCCCCCGGCCCCGCGCCGAAGCGGAGAGGGGGAGCAAGCGGGCGGGAGCGCTTTTTCTGTAGGGCGAGCGACTCGCTCAATGGCGCTTACTTTGAAGCGCTTGTACAGGTACTTGATGCCCAAAAACGACCCAAAACGACGTTTTGGGGCCGAATACTGGTGTGCAAACGCTTCAAAGTAAGCGCCATTGCCCTCAAGCAGCGCGGCCTCGACCCGCTGGAGGAAACCGAAACCGCCCTCCGTCAATTCATGACGACGGGACAACTGCCCCCGTTGCCGACGAAAATCAGTTCAGGCGGCCGAGGGGTTGCCGCATCCGCAACGGTCATTTTCGGAAAATTCAATTGCGGCTGGTCAAACATGTGACCATGCCACGTCGAGTGTGTCTGTTACGCACACTGGCATGGGACAGGCTCATCGCTTTCCGGGTGATTCCGGCACCGGACGCCGTTGTTATCACGGCAGGATGGCGAGCGTGTGTTCCATTTTTCCCGTGACGGGCGTGTGCCATCAAGTTCGGCCGGAGGGAACCAGCCGCACCGCCGCCGTACGTCGACTGACCGGAGAGTGCCCGAAGCGAGCTCCCTTGATCGGGGAATCCAACTCGTGATCGGTTGGTCGAGTTCATTCGA
>JAYUGD010000018.1:0-2670 GCA_043767785.1 Zavarzinella sp.
ACGCCATCGGCATGTCCGGCCTGCTGGTGAAGTCCACGGTCATCATGAAGGAAGACCTCGTCACCCTGAACGAGCAGGGGCTGAACCCGGCGGTGATTCTCGGCGGGGCCGCCCTCAACCGCAAGTACGTCGAGCAGGACTTGCGGGCCATTTACAACGGTCAGCTCTTCTACGGGGAAGACGCCTTCGACGGCCTGCGCATCATGGATCAGTTGGTGGCGAAGAAGAAACTCGCCACCGTCGGCAGCGCGGCCCTCAAGGGCGTGGCCGACGCCAGCCGGCGCAACGCCGGCCGGCCGGTGCCGAAGGCGGCCGCGACGCTCGACACCATCGACGCCGTCAGTCACCACATGGTCAAGCCGGGGTGTTGCACGGCCCACGACATGGCCGCGGAGTTCCGCACGCGCCGGTCGCCGTCGTTGGCGAAGGCCCCGGGCCTGCCCGCGCCGCCGTTCCTCGGCAGCCGGGTGCGGACGGACTTTGACGTGCAAGAAGTGTTCAAGTTTATTAACGAGACGACGCTGTTCAGCACGCAATGGCAGTTCGTAAAAGGCGGCGTGAACCCGGCCGAGTACAAGAAGCAGATCGACACGACGGCTAGGCCGGCCCTCGACCGGCTCAAGGCGATGTGCGTCGCGGAAAACATCATGCAGTTGGCCGTCACCTACGGCTTCTTCCCCGCGGCCGGCGATGGCAACACGCTGACCATTTACGAGGACGACCGCAAAACGCCGAAGCAGACCTTCCAGTTCCCGCGGCAAGACTCCGGCGACTTTCTTTGCCTCAGCGATTATGTCGAGCCGATGCGGGACGGCGTCGCGGCGGACCACGTCGGCTTTATGGCCGTCACCGCCGGGCACGAAGTCACCCGCTGGTGCAAGGAGCTGCTGGACGCCGGAAAGTTTCAAGACTACCTGTTCCTGCACGGGTTGGGCGTGGAGACGGCCGAGGCGCTGGCCGAGTATTTCCACCAGCAGTTACGCCAGGAGTGGGGCATCGGCGGAGACGATTCGGCGGACGTGAAGAAGCTCTTCAAGGGGCACTACCGCGGCAAGCGCTACGCCTTCGGCTACCCGGCCTGCCCGAACCTGAACGACCAGGCCGGGCTGTTCGCCCTGATCGACCCGGCGCGGGCCGGCATCACGCTGACGGAGCAGTTCCAACTGGAGCCGGAGCAGTCCACGACGGCCGTCGTGTTCCACCACCCGGGCGCGAAGTATTTCGTCGTCGAGCGCGACCGGGCGAAGGCGGCGGTGTGAGTCAGTCTTGTTAGCCGCGACGCGAAGGCTTTGCGCAGCGGAGCGCGTCCCGCGACTGACTCCGACGAGCGTCTGCATACGGCATGTGTGGCGGCCGCGGGACGCGCTCCGCTGCGCAAAGCCTCCGCGTCGCGGCTAACAAGGCGGTACTGCCCGGTGTCTGACCTCACGCCTGCTTCGTTTTTGCCGGATTGGGACGTGGTCGTGATCGGCGCCGGGGCGGCCGGGCTGATGGCGGCCACCCACGCGGCCGAGCGGGGGAAGCGCGTCTTGCTGTTGGAGAAGAACCGCAAGCCGGGCGTGAAGATCCTGATGTCCGGCGGCACGCGCTGCAACATCACGCACAACTGCGACAACCGCGGCATCGTCGCGGCCTACGGCGTCCCCGGCAAGTTCCTGCACTCGGCCCTCGCCGCCTTCTCCGTCCAGCAGACCGTGCAATTCTTCGAGGCCGAGGGGGTCGCCACCAAAATCGAAGACACCGGGAAAGTCTTCCCCGTCAGCAACAAGGCACTCGACGTGTTGGAGGCGCTCCTTTCCCGCCTTCGCCGCAGCGGGGCGACGCTTGCCTTGGAAGAACCCGTCACCGAGATGGACCGGGCCGAGCCGGGCCTGCGACTCGTCACCCCGAAGCGGACGATCCACGCGGCCAGTGTGGTGATGACCACCGGCGGGCAGTCGTTCCCCGGCTGCGGCACGCGGGGGGACGGCTTCCGCTTCGCCGCGAAGTTCGGACACGCCATTGTTTCGCCGAAGCCGTCGCTGGTGCCGATCACGATTGACGTGCCGTGGGTCAACGAGCTGCGGGGCATCACTCTGGACGACGTGGGCATGAAAGTGTTGGAGCGGGACAAAGTCCTCTCGGCCAAGCGCGGCGGCTTCCTCTTTGCCCACTTCGGCTTGACCGGCCCGGCCCCGCTGAACATCAGCAAGGCGATCAGCCTGCACCCGGACCCGAAGAGTCTTCAACTGGAGTTGGATTTTCTCCCGGCGCGCACGGAGGCCGAGACGGACGACTTCTTGAAGACCGAGTCGCTGGCCTCCGGGAAGAAACAACTGGCGGGCGTGCTGAGCGAACTTCTCCCCCGGCGGCTGGCCGACACGCTGCTGACGCTCACAAGGCAACCGCTCGACCGCAAGGCCAGCGGGCTGGCCAAGGCCGACCGCGCCGCCCTCGTGACGGCCATCAAGCGGCTGCGCATCCCCGTGCGGGGTACGCTCGGGTTTGAGAAGGCCGAGGTGACGGCCGGCGGCGTGTCGCTGGATGAAGTCGATTCCCGCACGATGCAGAGCAAGCTCGTGCCGGGCCTGTTCCTCGCCGGTGAAGTGTTGGACTTGGACGGCCCCATCGGCGGGTTCAACTTTCAAGCCGCGTGGAGCACCGGCTGGCTGGCCGGCCGCAGCGTTTAAA
>JAYUGD010000019.1:0-7495 GCA_043767785.1 Zavarzinella sp.
CAAGCGCGACGCTCGCCCTCCAGACAGACGGCTCTTGCCCGCTTGCTCCCCCTCTCCGTTTCGGAGAGGGGGCCGGGGGGTGAGGTAATCGACCGCACCCGTCGATTTTGAATCAGCCATCATCGGAGTTCCTCCTATGCGCGCCCGCCTTACGCTCGGTCTGGCCATCGCTCTCGGCCTCTCATCAGCCCACGCCGCCGACCCCGCCTTCCTCGATCAGGGGTGGAAGAGCGCCGAGCGCGAGCGGTATTACTTCCTGGCGCAAGGCTCGGAAATCATGCCCTACTCGTGGTTCCTCGCGTTGGAGGCGCCGTGGGGGAAGCAACCCTTCCGCGGCGACGCCAACATCGAAGACCTGCGCTTCATCCCCAGCCCGAAGAGCGCCGCGAACCCGGACGGGTTGCCCATCGGCTTCACGAAGGGGAAGGGCAAAGACGGGGCCGAATGGTTCGGGCTGTCGTGCGCGGCCTGCCACACGGGGCAAGTGACCTTCCGCGGCAAAAGCCTCGTCGTGGACGGCGGGACGACATTGGCCGACATGATCGGCTTCCAGTCCCGGCTCGTCTCTTCGCTGCGGGCGACGCTGAATGAAGAAGCCAAGTTCGACCGCTTCGCCAAGCGCGTGTTGGGCAAGAACCCGGCCGCGGGCAAGACGGCGGCCCTGCGCGAGCGGGTCGGGCGCCAACTGACGACGATGGCCGACTGGGAGGCGACGAGCCGGCCCGCCCACCCGACGGGGTTCGGCATCTGGGACGCCGTCAACATCCTGCTGAACCAAATCAACGGCACGGCCATCGCCGCCCCGGACAACTACCGCGTCCCCAGCACCCCGGTCAGCTTCCCGAGCGTGTGGGCGACCGACACGTACGAGTCGCTGCTCTGGAACGCCTCCGTCCACAACAGTCTGTTGCGGCAGACGGGCGAGGTCATCATCGTGTTCGGCAAGGCCGAGATCACCGCGGGGCCGAAGGGGCTGACGTTCGAGAGCAGCGCCGACGTGAAGGCCCTCGGCGAGGTGTACAACCACCTCAAGAGGCTGAAGCCGCCCGCGTGGCCCGCGGACGTGTTCGGGCCGATTAACGCCGCGCAGGCGAAGCGGGGCAAGGAGATTTACCTCGCCCAGAAGTGCGCCGACTGCCACCCCCTGCGGCCGTACCCGCAGACGGAACCGAACGCGCTGGGCTACCGCTTCGTCAAGACGACGGCGACCCCGATCAAGGAGGTCGGCACGGACTCGCGCTACGCGGAATACTTCGTCCAGCGCACGGCCGTCCCCGGCCGGGTGGCCCCGGCCTTCAAGGGCACGATGTTCGAGAACCAACAGGTCATGCCGGCGGCGGTCCTGTTCCTCGGCCTGCTGACCGCGATGACGGAAGCGGAGTTGGCGACATACTCCCCCGAGGAGAAGGCGAAGTTGCTCGGCGGCCGGCCGCTGCCGACGTTGCCGAAGACGCCGGCCGAACTCAACCAACTGGTCGGCAGCCTGCTTGTGTACAAGGCAACGCCGCTCGAAGGCATCTGGGCGACGGCCCCCTACCTGCACAACGGCTCGGTGCCGACGCTCTACGAGTTGCTGTTGCCGCTGGAGAAGCGGTCGAAGTCCTTCCATTTGGGCAACCGCGAATTCGACCCGCGCGAAGTCGGCTACGTCACCAGTCCGGGCAAGGGGCTGTACAAGTACGACACGACGCTCCCCGGCTTCTCCAACGCCGGGCACGACTACGGCACCAAACTCAGCGATGAGGACCGCCGGGCGTTGCTGGAGTTTTTGAAGTCGCTCTAACCGGCCAGAAAGCCCAGGGACGGCCGTCCTTGGGCTTTCGAGAATCTCGCCGTTAACCCCTTCGGCATCATCACGCCGAAGAAGAAGTGTTGCCGGTACTCTTGTTCCCCTTCCAATGTTGGGTCGGTTTCGATGAGCAGCGTGGCGAGGGCGACTTTGATGGCGAGCAGGGCGAACGCCGAGCCGATGCACGCCCGGGGGCCGCGGCCGAACGGGAAGAAGTGGCCGCTGCCGAACGGGGTGGCCTCCGCGCCGCCGTTGTCCCACCGGGCGGGGCGAAACGCCTCCGGGTCACCCCAGTGGGCCGATTGCTTGTGCAGATGCCAGTTGGAAATCATCAACAGCGTGTCGGGCGGCAGGGTGTGGGCGCCGAGTTTGACTTCCTTGTCCTGGGCGGAGTTGCGGAAGTAAATTGGCACGGCCGGGTAATACCGCATCGCCTCGCGCACGGCGAACTCCAGCGGCCGGCTGGCGTCGAGCGTGGCCCGATCGTAGTCGCCGCTCAACTCGGCCCGCACGGCCCGCCGTAACACTTCCATCTCGGCCGGGTGTTTCGTCAACAGAGACAGAGCCGTGTTCACGGTGCTGGCGCACGAGAAGACGCCGCCGAAGAAATTCGTCGCCAGCGATTCGGCCAAGACCTCGTCCGGCATTTGTGGGCAGCGCGCGACGGTCGCGTGAAGTAGGTCGGTCGCCCCCGGCTTGGGGGTGGCGCGGGCGGCCCGGACGCGGGCCGTGAACGAGGCGTACCACTTCTCGCGGGCCGACAGGAAGAACGGCGAAATCGCCGGCAAGAATTGGAACGGCCGGCCCATCCGCCGCGTCCCCTCACGGGCGAGTGTCTGAAACCACTCAAAATGGTCGTCGCCGAAGGTCTCCCCCCAGAAGGCGCGGGAGAAGGCGTCGAACATCAGCCGCTGGGTGTCCGTGTACAGGTCCAACGCCTCGCGTTGCGACTTCTCAGTCCAAGCCTGGATGCCCGCCGAGACTTCTTGCCGCAGTGGGCCGACTTGTTGGTCAATCCACCCGCTGGGCTTCGCTTGCGTGAGCGGGTTGTCGCGCTGCGCCTCGGCCCAGCCTGCTCCGAGGTTGGTGATGAACAGGCTCTTCTCGGTGATGACGGGCCGGAGCGCCGCCACGGGGTCGCTCTTGTAGAAGTCTTCCCAGCGGGTGTCGAGGACTTCGCCGATCAATTCGGGGTCGTTCAACACGAGGGCCGGGCGGCCGAGCATCCAAATGAGCGTCAGGCCGCCGTAGGCGTTGGCGTAGTCCGCGCACACTTCCCACGGCCACCGGCGGCCCATGAAGTCCGCCGCGTTACCGAGCGGGAATTTGGGGATCGGCCCGGGGATACCCCGCAACGTCTCCGCGGAGCGGGCTTCGAGCACGCGGAACAGCCAATGGCGCATGAATGGTTGCCTTTCGCCGGCACGGTCGGGGCTTTTGCTTTCAGCTCCAACGGAGCGTCCGAACGGTCGGGGTTTTGGTTTTCAGCTCCAACGGAGCGTCCGCTTGTAGCCAGCCCCGGAAGGGGCTGGTCACTCGCAGTCCCCTGCCTCAAGCCCTGAAGGGGCGGCCGAACGTGGGGCCCAGATCCGGCCGCCCCTTCAGGGCTTGAAAACCATTTTGCCCGCTTGTAACCAGGCCCTTCCGGGCCTGGCTACAAGCGGACGCTCCGTTGGAGCTGAAAACCGAAAGCCCGGCCCGGAACGCCGCAGCGAGACTCTTAAATGTTGATGCTTTGCGGGATGCCTTCGAGTTTTAGGTAAGGGTAGTAGCGCCGCGTCTGGTTGCGGTCGGCAATCGTCGCGTCGATGTCGGCCAGGCGGGCTTGGAAGCGGGCCAGCGGCGCGAACACGCGCGGGTCGGTGAAATAGTTCGCCGGGTACTGGCCGAGCGTCGTGTAGTGGACCGTCCCGAGGATGTAGCCGAGTTCCATCTGCAACTCGGCCATGTCCACCGGCGGCAGCATGGCCAAGAAGTCGGCCTCCGTGCCCCCCTTCTTGGTCGTCGGGGCGGGGGCGTAGCCGGCCAAGGGCATCGCCGGCGTGTAACTCATCACGTCGTACTGCGGGAAGTTGACGGCCGCGTGCTGCACGCTGCACGTGTAAATCACCATCGTCACCGCGTCGATCAAGTACGCCAGCGTCGGCTCGGCGCCCGCGGGGCCGAACCCGCGGACGCGGCCGCCCTGCTCGGCGCTGATCTCCGTCATCCACGCCGTTAGTTCCGGGTCGGCGGCCACGTCGGCATCCGAGGCGTAGTACAGCGGCAGGTAGTCGGCGACCCACTCCCGGATCGCGTCCCAGTAAGGCATGGCGTCGTCGCGGTAGGCGTAGGACGGCAGGGCGGCCGTGTCGTCCACGCCGCGGGCCTTCAGGGCCTTCGGCAGCATCGCCTCGTTGAACAGGCACGTCCGCACGCCGTCGGCCGTCAGCCGCTGGGCGCCCTTCAGCGTCACCGCGCACAGCTTGTCCACCGCCCCCTTGTTGGCGATGAGGTGGCGCCAAGCGGCGTCGTTGATCGCCAGCGTCCCCTCGAAGTGCGGGGCCAGCAGTTGGAACAGCGGGTGGGCCGGGGCCAGTTGCCGGTAGGTGCAAATCACGAACGGCTCGATGAGCAGGTGCGTGCGGCCGAGGTGCGAGACGGTCTCGTGGTAGTTGCCGTCCGCGATCTCGACGATCGTCTTGGCCATTAGCCAGTTCACGCCGTCGTCCGGCGTGAACACCGGGTTGTCCGGCCCGGGGACTTGCTTGCACTGCACGGCCACGGGCCGCAGTTCACGGGTCCGCTTGTCCACGACGAACAGGGCCAGCGGGGCGTACACGTACTTTTGCCGGTCGTGCGGGAAGACGCCGAGTTCGGCGCCGTCCAGCGCGAAGTAGTCGGCCAAGTACAACCGGGCCTCGGCCGCCGCCGCCGCCAGCGTGTCCCCCGGGACGACGGCCTGATAAATCGCCTCCGTGACCGGGAAGCGGTCGTCGAGGTGGCTCACCCGCTGCAGCATCAACGGGTTCGGACCGGCCAAGCGCATGACCGCGAACATGGCGTCTGATTCGAGGCCGAACGGGACCGGCGGCAGGCCGATGGCTTGGAACAGGTGCGTGTATTCGTCCAGGTGGGCGGCGGCGGCGGGGCTGGCGCTCGGCCGGCCCATGAACTTCAACGCCTCTTGGACGATCTCCCGCAGGACGCCGACGAACAGCGAACTGCCCCAGCGCAGGGCCTCGCCCAGCAGCGAGTGCTTCGTCCGGAAGTACTCGGCGATCCGGTTGTCCCCTTCGAGTTCGAAGCGGTTGCCGAGCGTGTTCACGACGCGCTCGCCGACCACCTTGAGCCAGGCGTGGGAAAACTCGTGCTCGGGCGGGACGCGCTCGATGACCGCGAGTGGGGACAGGAAGTCAAAATTGAACGCATACTGCGCGCGGGCCTTGCCGAGGCCGGCCGCCCGCGCGCCGGCATGGGGGTCCCTCTGGGGGATGAACGTGGAAATGGGAAACCTCCGCGGATCACTGACGAAAAGTGCGTGTCTGCAAGTGGTGTATCGCCGGGCAAGCTACGAACAAGCAAAATTGCGGCGCCCGCGGCGCGCCAGCCATTTTCCGGGACGCCGGCCGCGGGGACTCGCTCACCGCCGCGCTTTCAACGTGGCACGCGGACCAGCGCGGCGGAGAGGGAAGCCGTCTGACGCGCCGGCGGGGGGACGCCGCGACACGTGGAGAGATCCCGGTGCCGCCCACCCCGCCCCTAATTTGGCGGGGACGCGGGTCGGGCCGCCAATTCCACCAGGCGGTTTCGCCACGTGCTGTACCCGAGCATTAACTTCACATACGTGGCGTCCCCTTCCGGCAGCAAGCCGCGGAGGTAGTCAGACAGAAGGGGGTCGTCGGGCGCCGGCGCATCGGCGGGGGGCGGCCCGGCGTAGACTTGGACGGCGCGGAACAATTCCTCCGGCGACAAGCGGGCGGGGGGCGATTTTCGCGGTTGCTTCATGTGGTCCTTTGGTGATGGGGTAACGGCCGGGCGGCGCGGGCCGGAGGGCGGCCCATGCGACACCTTACTGGATAACGGGCCGACAGATCAAGAGGGGCGGCGGATTTTGAACGGGCCGGCGGCGGTCAGTCGGGCCAGGCGACGGCCTCCCCGCCGTCCGGCGTCATCACGGCGTTACAAACGGCCGGCGGCGCCCCAAGTCGCACACGGACGACTTCGCCGCCGCATAGTAGGACCGGCGTGACCGAGCCGTGGCCGGCCGGGCCATCGGCGGGGACAAACACGTCTCGCAACGGGCCGGCCAGCCATGCCGACCGCCACCCGGACGAGCCTTCGAAGGCGAAGACCGTCACGGACAGGCCGTCCGGGATTTCTTTCCGGCCGAGGACTTGGCCGTTGGCGAAGATGTTTCCGAGCGCCAGCCCGTCGTCGGTGCGTTGCCCGCGACCCGCGGCCGGACACTCAAACACGGCTACCGGCGTCGTCCCGACCGGCCAGTTGGCCGGGTGGAGGGGCGGCAGGGCCGCGTTGTACAGGCGGGCCAAGTCGTCCTGCTCCAAGTACGGCAAGAGTGATGCGGCCCAAGACGGGTCCGCGGCTGGGAAGCACTCCTCAGGGCGGTCTCGAAAGCCCGCGACCGCCAGCCCGACTTGCTTCAACTGATTCGAGCACCGCAAGCGGGTGGCGGCCTCGCGGACTTTTTGGACGGCCGGTAGCAGCAGGCCGATCAAGGTGGCGATGATGGCAATCACCGTCAGCAACTCCGTCAAGGTAAAGGCGGCGCGACTCTGGCGCATGATACTCTCCGGTGGGAATGAAAAAGGCCGACGGTCGGCGAGACCGTCGGCCACGAGTTGGATTTGTCCGCACCGGCTTATCGGCGCAGCCACCCTTGCCAGGCGTACGCCCCGCTGGCCGCGATGGTGTACTTGCCGTCCTTGAGCGTCATCGTAAACGTCTTGGCGAGGTCGGCCGACGTGTTCGTCCAATTTTGGTGCGCGACAATTACGTCGAACGTCCCGGCCTTCGCGGCGACGTTCACGGCGCGGATGATCGCCACATGACCCCCCGGCCCCGACTCCGAACAGAGGATGTCCCCGACTTTCGGGATCGACGCGCCGCCGTTGGGGTTGGCCGTCAGGCCCTTGGCGGCGGGGTTCGCATACCATGAGTTGGCATTCCCGCCGGCGATCTTCTTGCCGTACACGACCCAATAATACCGGCTACAAAATTCGACACACTGCCATTTGATGCCGCACGTGTACCCGTTGACGCTGGACGTCACGCCGGAGACGTAGCCGACTTGACCGTTGCTGTACACCGTGATGCTGTTCACGGTCCCGAGGACCGTGCCGTACTCGTCCGCGTGGACGGTCGAAGCGCCGGCCGCGCCCATCAGCACGGCCGCAATTCCCGCGATCAGCATTCTCGTCGAAGCGCCGGCCATGCCCATCAGCACGGCCGCAATTCCCGCGATCATCAATCTCATGGCCCTTACTCCTCTACAAGTTGAATGCCCCCGGCCGCTTTGATGCTCTGGCCGGGTGAGTGACCCACTCACAACCTTATCTGGCCGGATTGCCGAATCGTGCGCCGAATCGCCGAATTGACATACGGATAAAGGGGGCCTCGTGGCCCGGCGGCGACATTGAGTGCAGGGGTGGGGTCGAAAAAAAAGTGGTAGTCTTGGGCGAGCTGGGTGTGGACGTCACAGTCCGA
>JAYUGD010000020.1:0-2662 GCA_043767785.1 Zavarzinella sp.
TGGCGGCCTTGGCGTCTTGGCGGCAAAACGGTCTTTCCTCAAGACGTGAAGATTTTCTTGAAGCGCTCGTCGCTCTCCAAGTCGCCCACCCGCGTCGGGGTCTCGTGGAGCAGCTTGGTGACGATCTTGTCCGTGGTGACGCCTTCGGACGCGGCGGTGAAGTTCGCCAGGATGCGGTGCCGCAGCACCGGCAGGGCGACGGCCTGGATGTCCTCGTGGGCCACGCTCTCGCGGCCGTAGAGCAGGGCGCGGGCCTTGGCCCCCAGCACGAGGTTCTGCACGGCCCGCGGGCCGGCCCCCCACGCGAGGTATTCCTTGACGAACTTCGGCACGCCCGGTTCCGTGACGCGCGTCTGCCGGACGATGGCCAGCGTGTACTTGATGACTTCGTCGGCGATGGGCACCCGGCGGACGAGGTTTTGCAGTTCCAGGATCTGCTCGCCGCTGAGGACCGCCTTCGGCTCCTCCATCGTGAGGGCGGTGGTCCGGCGGGCGATCTCCATTTCCTCGGTGAAGCTCGGGTACTTCACGAAGACCTTGAACATGAAGCGGTCCTGCTGGGCTTCCGGCAGTGGGTAGGTCCCTTCCTGTTCGATCGGGTTCATCGTAGCCAGCACGAAGAACGGGTTGGTGAGCTTGTGCCGGACGCGGCCGACCGTCACCTGGCGTTCTTGCATGGCTTCGAGCAGGGCGGCCTGCGTCTTCGGCGGCGTGCGGTTGATTTCGTCGGCCAGCACCATGTTGGCGAACAGCGGGCCGGGGAGGAACTTGAACTCGCGGGAGCCGGTCGAGCGGTTCTCCTCGATCACTTCCGTCCCGGTGATGTCCGCGGGCATTAAGTCGGGCGTGAACTGGATGCGGCTGAAGTCCAGCGACAGGCACTTGGCCAGCGAGGAGATCATCAACGTCTTGGCGAGGCCGGGCACGCCTTCGAGGATGCAGTGCCCCTTGCTGAACAGGGCGATCAGCAACTCCTCGATGACCTGGTCCTGCCCGACGATCACGCGGGCGAGTTGGCCTTTCAAGTCCTTGAAGGCCGACTTGATCCGGGCGACGGCTTCGAGGTCGTTGCCGGCGAGCGTGGAAGAAACTTCTGCCATGAGGACTCACAGGGGGGTTAGCGTTTGGAAAGCAAGTTCCAAGTATCAACTTCCAACTTCCAACTTCAAATCCGTTCTTGGTTTTTACCCCGAAGGGGTTGCACAACAAAGCCCGGGGTCGCGCTTCGCGCACCCCGGGAACCCGGCCCCACGGCAACGAACCCTGAAAGGGTTCCACAAACGCGGTGCAGTCGGTTGTGCAACCCTTTCAGGGTTGAATACATTCGGGTACTCGTTTCCCGGGGTGCGCGAGGCGCGACCCGGGCTTTGTTGTGCAACCCCTTCGGGGTGAAAACCAATCAATTCCAATGAATTCGTTCACCGCTGGTAAATCGGCAGCGTGCCGTTCTCCAATTGCAAAATCGTCAGGTTGATCGAGGTGGCGAACACCGGGCCGATGTAGCCGCCGGTCCACGCCCCGTCGGCGCCCTGGGTGCTCTTAATGTACTCGAACATGCTCTTGCGGAACTCGCTCCACTTGAGGCCGTCCTTGGTGCCGACGATCTTCTCCCAGCCGTCGTCCCCGAGGACGTACATGGCTTGGGAGAAGTAGTAATTCTGGTACTCGTCGTGGGCCATGCGGCCCTTGCCGAAGGGGATATTTTTCTGGCAGTACTTGAGCCACTTGACGGCGTACTCGGACTTGTACTCCCCTTGGCTGAAGGCGCTGGCGACGGCGGCGGCCGTCAGCGGCGGGCGCTCCCCGCCGTTGGCCGCGAAGCCGTTGGCCAGCGAGTAGATGATGCCGCCGGCCGGGGTGGTGGACTTTTTGAGGTAGTCCACGGACTTGTCGATGATCGACTTCGGGACGAGGATGCCGGCATTGCGGGCGGCCCGCAGCCCCTGCAACTGAGTGACGGTCACGGAACCTTCGTCGAAGTTGCCGCCTTCGCTGGCGGAGACGTAGCCCCACCCGCCTTTATCGGTCTGGGCCTTGCCGCAGAAGTCGACGGCCTTGGTGAGCAACTTCTCCAAGTCCTTGCGGCGCTTTTCGTCTTCCTCTTCGCCGTAGACGCTGGCGAGGAACAGCAGGCCGAAGCCGTGCCCGTACAGGTAGCGGCTGGCCTCGGTCGGGTTGTTCGGGTTGCCGAGCAGGCCGTTGGCCTGCGACCGCTTCATGAACCACTCGACGGCCTTCTTGATGTTCTGGCTGTACTTGCCTTCCCGCATGGTGCTCCCTTCCATGAGCATTGCCATGCCGGCGACGGCGGTCATCGTGGTCGGGTACTGGCCGCCGTTGGCCTCCCAATTGCCGTCCGTCTTGTTCTGATTCTTGGCCAGCCACTCCAAGCCCTTGCGGATGTTCTCCTGAACGTCCACCTTCGCCTCGTCGGCCCGACTGTGGGAAAACGGCACGAGGATCGCCACGACGGCGGCGGCCCAAAGAGCTTGGATGAGTCGGGTCATAAGCATCATTCTCCCACGGCTGGCCGGAAATTGACCAACCTAATTGACGAGTCAGGGAAGAAATCTTCACCGGGGCGCCGCCCGGCCGGCGGGAGAGTCATGGGGTAAGTGTAAATTGTCGAACGGGTTGCGTCAAACAGAAAAGGGACAAAGGC
>JAYUGD010000021.1:0-7478 GCA_043767785.1 Zavarzinella sp.
GCGAGCGGTTTTGCCCGGCAAGCCCGCGCTCCACTCCCAAAGCGTCGCGTCGCGGCTAAACGGTCGCAAAGGGGTCTCATCCGCGAACGACCACGCCCTATAATCCGGTGTAACGATTCAGACCTGAATTGATGGGGCGACCATGACCTTCCGCGACGGGCCGATTGACGGGGTGATCTGGAAGCCGTTGAAGTTCTTCAACGATACTCGCGGCTGGCTGTGCGAGTTCTTCCGGCACGACGACTTGGACCCGGGCCTGCACCCGGTGATGGCCTACATGTCCCAGACGAAGCCCGGCGTCGCCCGCGGCCCGCACGAGCACGTGGACCAGACGGATTACTTTTGCTTCATCGGCCCGTCCCAGTTCAAAGTCTACCTCTGGGACGCCCGCGAATCGTCGCCCACTTACGGCCACCGGGACATCAAAACGGTCGGCGACGGCGACCCGTTCTCCCTCGTCATCCCGCCGGGCGTGGTCCATGCGTACCGCAACGTCGGCCCCGTGGACGGCCTCGTCTTCAACGGCGCCAACCGCCTCTACAAGGGCTGGGACCGCAAAGACCCCATCGACGAAATCCGCCACGAAGACCAGACCGATTCGCCGTACCAGATGAATTGAACCTTGCGTTGGCCGGCCCGGGCCACGCGGTGCGGGAGCGCCAAGGGGGATGAGGTTGCCTTACCCGTCCCCCAGCAACATCGGCACCTTTTCCCGCAGGTGGTCGATTTCCTGAATCGTTTCGCCGAGGTACGCCAAGAGCCGCAGGTCGTCCCGGCTCACGGTGCCGCCGGAGAGGAGCCAGGCGCGCACGCGGAACAGCTTGTACAGCTTCACCAACTTGCGGTCGCTGATGAACACCTTGTCCTCGCGCACCAGCGTCTTGACCAGGCGCTGGAACTCGCGGAACACGTCGTCCGGGAAGTAGACGTGACGGTCGTTCTGTTCTTCGCCGCGGCCGTCGCCCTGCTTGCGGGCGAACAGGAGCGTCAGGTAGCGGTTGGCCCGCATCAGGTCGTCGAGCGTGCAGTGCCCCTCGACCCACGGCTTCTGGTTCAGGTTCTTGTACGCCTCGTTTTGCAGGCCGGCGTCGATCAACTCTTGGAAGTGGTCGTCCGACACGCTGCGGCTCTG
The DNA here is from genome assembly GCA_043767785.1 of Zavarzinella sp. Classification (GTDB taxonomy): domain Bacteria; phylum Planctomycetota; class Planctomycetia; order Gemmatales; family Gemmataceae; genus Zavarzinella. The sequence continues at coordinate 1,133 of JAYUGD010000021.1, forward strand.
GATCTTCAGCACGAAGCGGTCCTTGAGGGCCGACAGTTCCCCTTGCTCCGGGATCTCGTTCGTCGCCGCGAACAGGATGCGCAACGGCACCGCCTCGGGTTGGCCGTCCTGGTAGAACTTCTTCTCGTTGATGATGGTCAGCAGGATGTTCAGGATGGCGCTGTTCGACTTGAAGATTTCATCCAAGAAGGCCAACTTGGCCGTCGGCAGCTTGCCCTCTTTGCGGCGGATGTACGCCCCGTCCCGCAGCTTGGCGATGTCGATGGCCCCGATGATCTCGCTCGGCTCGGTGAACCGCGTCAGCATGTACTCGAAGTAGTCTTCCTCGCGGATGCCGAGGGCGTCCTTGAACTTCAGCACCAAGTCCGACTTGGCCGTCCCCGGCGGCCCGACCAGCAACAACGGCTCCTGGGCGACGGCCGCCACCACCATCAGGTCGATGATTTCCTGCTTGCGGACGAAGAACCGCCCCAGCGACGTGCGGAACCGGTTGATGCGCCCGCGCAGGGCGTCGGCCTCGCCTTGCAAGTCGGCCAGCGTGGCCTCGTCCGGCCGGGTCGTCGCCTGAGCCATGTGAATCCGTCCTCCGGGGGTGTCGATGGGTATTCTATCCCGGAGGTCTCCGGCAAAGGAGAGGTTCAAAAGCCGGCCGGGCTGAAGCCGGTCACGCCGGAACCGTGCCTGGCGTCAAAAATCGGGCCGCCGCCTCCCAGACGTGTGCTTCGCGGTCTTCCGCGGCGGCTTGGAGTGCCGTCCGGGCGTGCGGCGAGGAGAATTTGCCGAGCGCCGTCACCGCTTCGAGGCGAACATAAGCCCGGTGGTCGTTCAGCGCGGCCGCGACGGGGATGATCGCACGGTCATCCCCGGTGTTTCCCAACGCCTCGATGACGGCTTGGCGGACCGGGCCAATCTTCTCCGGGAGCATGCCGAGCAGCGCATCGACGGCGCGGGGGCCGCCGATCCGGCCCAAGGCCGTGATCGCCCCCACCTGCACGGCCCAGTCGCGGTCCCGGAGGCCGGTGGCCAGCGCGTCGACGGCGCGGGCGTCGCGGAGCAGCCCCAGGGCGGTCGCCGCCGCCCGCCGCCCAGACTGACCGCCCGCCTTGAACACCGCCGCCAAGGGGGCGACGGCGCGCGGGTCGCCGATTCGGCCCAAGGCGTTGATCACTTCGTCAAGCGGGTTGCTCTGTTGTAGTGCGACCAAGAGCAGCTCAACGGCCCGCGGGCCGCCAACGTCCCCCAACGCCTGCGCCGCGGCGGCTTGCGCCTGCCAATCGACGATGTCCGTGAGCGCGGCGGCCAGCGCGTCCACGCCGCCGGCGGTCCCGAATTGGCCCAGCGCCCGGAGGAGCGCGGTCCGCGCCGGGCACGGCTTTTGTTTCAACGCCGCCAACAACGGCGGCACGGCGTCCTTGCCCACAATCGTGCAAAACGCCTCGACGGCCGCGGCCCGCTCATGGAGGAAGGGTTTTAGGCCCTCGGCCGCCCTTGCCCCGCCGATCCGGCCCAAGGCGGTTGCCGCCTCGGCCCGAGCGCGGTGGGCCGGGTCGGCCAACACCGCCAGCAACGGCTCCACGGCGCGGGCGTCTCCGATCTGACCCAACGCAGTCGCCGCCGCCCAAGTGACATATTGATCGGCGTCCCCCAGCGCGACGATCAGGGCGGCGGCGGCCCGCGCGTCCCCGATCCGCCCCAACGCGATCGCCGCTAGTTGTTGGCAGTGCTCCCCTGGGGCGCTCAACATGGGCAGCAACGCCTCGACCGCTCTCGCGTCCGTCAGCAGGCCCAGCGCCTCCACGCATGAGCGCCGGTCGGGTGGGGCGAGTTCCGGGAGGGCGGCCAGCAGCGCGGGCACGGCCTTGGCGTCCCCGATCCGACCCAAGCCCTCCGCCGCGAGGCTCCGGCCCTCGTCGCGGCGGTCTTCCAAGACGGCCAACAGGGCAGGCAAAGCCCGGGCGTCCCCGGCCTTGGCCAAGGCGTGCAAGACCTCAAGGCGTTCACCCTTCCTGTCCTGAAGCGCGGCCAGCAGCCCGTCCGTGGCCTCGGCGTTGCCGATCCGGCCCAGCGCCAACGCGGCCCCGTACCGCGAATCGGTTCGCCCGAGCCGCTCGACCAGCGGCTTCACCAGGCGAACGTCTTTGAGTTTGATCAGCGCGTCCGTGGCCGCCTCGCGCACCCTCTTCGCGGGGTCCGTCACCGCCGTCCACACGAGGTCTGTCGCGCGGCCGTCTCGCAGGGCCGCCAGCGCTTCGACGGCGGCCGCCCGCACCTGTTCCTCGGGGTGCGACACCGCGACGGCCAACACGTCCAGAGACCGGATGTCTTGGAGGCGCTTCAAGCCGTCAACGACGGCGGCCGGCGACAGCCCGCAGGTCTGGTCCGCGAAGGCGGCGTTCAACGCCGGCAGCGCCGGCCCCCCCTCTTTGATCGCCGTGGCCACATCCCCCTTGCACAGCAACGCGACGCTCGCGCGCTCCTCGGCGTGTTCGGGCGTCCACCCCAGCTTCTCCAGCAGGTTGACGACGCCCTTCCAGCGAGGCCAGTCTTCAACTTCACGAAAGGTGACCGCCCGGCGAAGAAGTTCCCCCATCGCCGCGCGCTTCATCGGCGCGCAATCGACGTACACGCAAACAGTCTCGGTCGGGTCGCCGGCGCCCATGCCGGGCATCTCGGTGCAAATGCGGCCCCCGTTGGGCGCCCGGGCGATGGCTGCGAGTTGTTCGTCGCCCAACGCGGCCCCGTAGTGGCTGACGATCTGATCCAGAAGACTGACCGCGCTCACGAGGGCGTGCAACGCGGATGTGGGCCAGTCGACATCCCGGATCCCTGAGCCGGCCGGTATTTTTTGGGCGCTGTTCAGCAGCGGGCTTACGGCGGCCAACAGGTCCGCCGCCGGGAGGCTGGCGTGGTGCCGCCGAAGCAGGTCGTCGAGCCGGCGAATTGTCTCATCGTTGTCCGGGTTATTATTGAGCAGCCACACGAGGGGTTTCGCGCTCTGGGGGTCGGCCCACGACACGCCGGGCGAACGGAAGAAGATCTGATCGCAGCGCCCTTGGCGGAGCCGGTGGAGAACCCCCGCCGACAGCGGCTCGCCGGCCACGGCCATGTCAATGGCCCGCGCCCAATTCATTTGGGCGATGGCGACCAAGGCGTGATCGCTCGGCGACTCCGGCCGCCACCCGAACTTCTCCAGCAGTTCCAGAATCGGCCCCCACGTCACCCCCTTGCGGAACACGGCGGCTATTTTGGCCACCGATTGGGAATCGGCGACCAGTTGGAGCATCGCCCCCGCCCCCTGCCAGTTGTCCTCGTACTCGGTGAGCGCCTTGGCCACCAACGCCCGCGCCGCCGGCCGTTGGCGCCATTCGAGGTCGCGCGCGGCGAGATGCTGGCCCGCCCCCTCGCGGCACTTCCAATCGTTGTCGGTCAGGAGCCGAATGAGCGGCTCCACGGCCGCGCCCGGCGCGCCGACCCGGTCGAGGACGACGAGCAGGCGCACCTTGTCTTCCCATTTCCCCGGCGCGCCGAGGACTTCTGCCACCGTCGGGCCGGCGGCGGCCCCGATCAGGACCAGCCCCGCCTCGGCGGGCGCGCTGAAGATCGCGTGCCCGATGAACTCCATCAGCGCCGGCACGGCCGCCGGCCCTTCGGCGGCGGCCGCCGCCGGGTCATCCCGAAACACGGCCAGCCGCACCCGGTCGCGCAGCGCCTCCGGCCGCCACCCCACACGGTGCGCCGCCGCGGCGGCGGCCCGCTTCACGTCGTCCGTCCTTTCGTCTTCCGCCAGTTTGGCCAACCGCGGCCCGGCGCCGGCGTCCCCCAGTTGGCCGAGGGCTTCGGCGGCGGCCCGGCGAACGCCGTTGTCGGCCGAGTCCAGCAGCGGCAGGAGCACTGGGGCGGCGGCGGGGTTCCCCGTCCGGCCGATGCGCGTGACCACGCCAACGATCCGTTTCGGGGCCTTGAACAAGATCAGTTGAAATTGCCACCAGAGAAGCATGGAGAGCGCCCTCGTGCCGGCCGTTCGTGGGTGACAATGGAAACGAGTCGCGTCGGTCCAACGGCTTGGCGACCGGGCCGGCGTCCTCCGCGTCTGGGGGCATTCTATCCCGGTGTTCTCCGGTGCAAGAGCGGTTCAAACCCTTGCGGCCAAGCAGCCTCGCCGGCACAATGATTGTGTGTACTTTCCCGCGGAGGTGACAGATGGCCGCGCTATTAACGGCTGTCCAACGACGGGAACTGGACCGCCGACTGGCCCTTCTTGATGCCGGGCAAACGGCCCTTCATCCGTGGAAGGAAGTGGAAAGCCGGGTGCTGGAGAGACTACAGTCACGCCCCACGCCCCCATCGACTACTCGTCTTCCCCGGGATTGCTCAACATCCGAATAATCTGCCGGGCCAGCGGATCTTTGATCTCTCGATGACGCGGGACGGCCTGCGAGACGCCGGTCGCCGGGTTGCGATACCAGTCGTGCTTCGCGCCATGCCGCACAAGTTCGCACCCGAACCCGGTGATGACCTTGATGAGATCGACCCGCTTCATCCCAACACCAATTCACCCACTTTGCGGATGCCCGGAATTTCGCCGCCGGTCAGGTCCGCGTGCAGGTCTTTCAGGTGTTCCAGCAGGTCGTCCAGTGTTTCGCCCTGCGTCCAATAGTCGGGGTACTCGGCGAAGTACCCCAGCCACGCGCCGTCTTCCTGCCAGTACACGTACTTCACGGTGTGCATAGTTTCCTCACTTCGCCTCGGCCAACTCCGGGAACACGTCGCCCGACAGGCCGGCGTCGCGGACGTGTTCGCCGAGTTTCTTCATGGCGGCGAAGCGGTAGTTCGCCACTTGTTGTTCCGTGACCGTCAGGAACTTCGCCACGTCCTTGTTGGCCCAGCCTTTGACGAGGATGAGTTCCAACGCCTTAATGCGGGCAAATTCCCCCTGGTCCCGCCAGCCGTCGATCAATTGCTTGAGGCCGCGGGCGATGACAGCCGATTCCAAGTCCACGCGCTCCCGGCTGCGGGCCATGCTGGAAGCGGCCCGCTGCTTGTCGTCGGCCGCCTCGGCCATGCGCTCGGCGGCCTCGTCCCCGGTCTGGGCGGGCCGGCGGCCGGTGCGGCGCAGGTGGTCCGTGATCTTGTAGGCCGTGATGGTGAACAGGTACGTTTGCAGTTCCCGCTTCTCGTCGAAGTTGTGGACGGAGGTCAGGAACCCGATGAACGTCTCCTGCACGATGTCCTCGGCCGCGGCCCGGTCCCGCACCCGGCGAACGGCGAACGCCAACAGCCGGCCCTCGTACAGATTGATGAGCCGCTCCCACGCGCGCTCGTCCCCCGTGCGGATCTGCCGGACGAGGAGCTTCTCGGCTTCGGTACTCATGTGATTGGCACCCGTGAGATGGGGGATATTGTACCAAAATGGGGCGACCGAGCGCAGCGAGGAAGGCGAGCCAGTAGCGTTAGCGCCTGGAGGACTCGCACGCACGTGACCGCCAAAGGGCGAGTCTTCGAAGCCCGGCCCCTTGGGCGAGAGTCGTCACCCGTATGGCGAATCTCGAAGACTCGATTCGCGGCGCCCTTACTCACGAAGATCCTCCAGAGCGCTAACGCTTCTGGCTCGCCTTCCTCGCTGCGCTCGGTTAATGGTCGATCCAACGATGAAACCCCTCCCCCCCGGCTCGCACCGCATCCCCCTGCCTCACGGCGGCCACCGTCGCTCGTACCTGCTGCACGTCCCGCCCGGAAGCGGCCCGTTCCCCGTGGTGATGATGCTGCACGGCGCCGGCGGCACGGCCGCGTTCGCCGAGGAGGAAACCGGCTGGTCCGCGTTCGCCGACGCGCACGGGATCGTGATCGTTTACCCGGAGGGGCAGGCCGTTGACCCGGCGAAGGAGCCGAAGTTCCTCACCAACCCGCAGGAGTGGAACGACGGCTCCGGCCGCGGCCAAGCCGACGACGTGGGCTTCCTGACCGAAGTGTTGGGCGATCTGCCCACGTGGACGGCCATCGACCCGGCCCGGATGCTCCTCACCGGGTTTTCCAACGGGGCGGGGATGGCATTCAAGTACGCGGCTTCCGAGCCGACGCGGTTCCGGGCCGTCGCCCCCGTCGCGGGCCACTGTTGGTTCGCGCCGCCGGTCGTGGGGCCGATTCCCACGCTGTACATGATTGGAGAAGCCGACCCGATCTTGCCGATGAACGGGGGGACCGCCCGCACCCCGTGGGGCCGGTTGCCGAATCGCCCGGCCGTGGCCGACACGCTCGCCAAGTGGAGCGCGGCGATCCAAACGCCCGTGAACGCCCCCGGGTTCGCGGTGCGCGTCATCCCGAATCACGGCCACCACTGGCCCGGCGG
>JAYUGD010000022.1:0-7473 GCA_043767785.1 Zavarzinella sp.
TGGCCAGCATTCCGGGGGCGGGCAACGCGGCTTCCCCCAAGTGTCCCCCGGCAATGTCTACCGGGCCGATGACCGCTTCCAAGACGGCCCGGCTCAACGGGCCGGGCCGCAGGATTCGCGGGCGGCTTCCACTCAGGTCGATGACCGTGGACTCGATCCCCGCCTCACACGGGCCGCCGTCCAGCAGCAGGTCGATGCGGCCGCTCAACCCTTTGAGGACGTGTTCGGCCAAGGTGGGGGACAGCTCGTTGGAGCGGTTCGCGGACGGGGCGGCCACCGGGCAGTTCGCGGCCAAAATCAGGGCGCGGGCGACGGGGTGGGCCGGTTCGCGGATCGCCACCGTCGGCCCGCCGCCGGTCACGATGTCCGGCACGGCGGCGGACTTGGGAAGCACGAGCGTCAGGGGGCCGGGCCAGAAGGCGGCGGCCAACGCTTCGGCGGCCGGGGGCCACGCGGCCACCAGGGAAGCCCGCATCGCTTCGCCGACGACGTGAACGATCAGCGGGTTGCGCGCCGGGCGCCCCTTGGCCCGGTAAATCCCCGCGACGGCGTCCGGGTCCAGCGCATTTGCTCCAAGCCCATATACTGTCTCGGTCGGAAAGGCGACCAAGCCACCCCCTCGCACCACTTGCCCGGCGTGGGCCATGACGGCCGAATCCGGCGAAACGGGATCCACCGCCGTCACGGTCGTTTCCCGACTTTCCCCGGCGGTCATCACGGTAACGGCTCGCGGTTTTCCCTTCGAGATGTTATCGTACACGGTCGGCGGCTCGGGCGGCACACTGGCGACACCACCGGACTCAGGCGACACCCATGGGCACGAGTGAACACAAACTCCCGGCGGTCACGGCCGACAGCCGGTCCATCGCGGTCAAGTCCTTCGAGAAGGCGAACAACGCCATCTCCTCCAACCAGTACGACTACGCGATTAAGTTGCTGCTGGAGTGCTGCCGGCGCGACCCGGCCAACTTCCTGTTCCGCCAGACGCTGCGCCGCACCCAAAAGGCGAAGTACGGCAACAACATGCGCGGCAGTCGGCTGGCGTTTTTCACGACCCTGCGGCTGCGCACGAAATTGAAGAAGGCCGAGCACTCCCGCGACCACCAGCGCGTGATGGACTTGGGCGAGCAAATTCTGTCCAAGAACCCGTGGGACATCGGCGTGCAGAAGGACATGGCCGAGGCCGCCGACGCCCTCGGCCTGCTCGACTTGGCCATCTTCATTTTGGACCAAGCCCGGCAGAAGGACCCGCGGCACCCGACGCTGAACCGCATGCAAGCCCGCTACTTCGAGAAGCGCGGGAACTTCAACCACGCCATCGCCCTGTGGGCCTTGGTGAAGGAGGCCGTCCCGAGCGACGTGGAGGCCGACCACAAGGTGAAGGACTTGACGGCCAGCGAGACGATCCAGCGCGGCGGCTACGCGGCGGCGACCGCCGAGCGGGACGACGGCGACGCCGAGACGCCGCTGGCCCACCCGAAGATGGGGCCGCAGATGGAGGCGGCCGCCCGCTCCGCCCGCGAGACCGAGGCGCTGTTGGCCCGCATTCAGACCACCCCGACCGACGCGCAGCTCTACGTAAAACTCGCCGAGATCTACCGCCGCACGGGCCAACTGGACCGCGTGCGCGCCACCATCGAGCAGGGTCTGGCCCCGACCGGGAACGACTTCCGGTTGGCCACCGAATTGATGGAACTCGACTTGGAGCCGTTCCGCAAGAACCTCGGCTTGGCCGAGCAGCGCATCAAGCGCGTCGAGGCCGGCGAGGACGACCCCCGCCACACCCTGGACGACTTGAAGAAGATTCGCGCCAAGTTGGCGAAAGAAATCAACGCCCGTGAAGTCGAGTTGTACCGGGCCCGCTCCTCCCGCTACCCGCAGGACAACAACTACCGGCTGGAACTGGGGATTCGCTTGGTCGAAGCGGACCAACTGGATGCGGCCATCACCGAGTTCCAACAGGCCCGCAAGGACACGCGCTGGGGGTGGAAGGCCAGCCTCCACCTCGGCCTGTGCTTCAAGAAGCGGCACAACTGGCGGCTGGCCCAGCGCAACTTGGAAGAGGCCCTCGCCGCCGTCCCACCGACCGACGAGGCTTCCCGGAAGGAACTGCTGTTCCAACTGGCGACGGGCTTCGCGGAGGCCGGGGAACTCCAGCGGGCCATCGACTTGGGGCACGACCTGGCGAACATCGACTTCGGCTACCACCAGATCGGCAAACTGCTCGACGGCTGGGAGAAGACTCTGCAGGAGGCATGAGGCCGAAACCGGCCTAGCCCCGTTCCCCCACTTCTGGCATACTCTCCCCCGACTCTTTCATGGGAAGTTCCTCCGCGTGCAAGGCGACCCGACCCCGCCGTTGACCCGCCCGCGCCGCCCCGTGTGGGTTGCGGCCGCGTGGGGGTGCGTCCTCGGGGCGCTCGCGGCCGGCGAAGTCGAAATCGGCCGCATGGTCTTCTTCCACAACCGGCACACCGTCGCCCCCGGCCGCCTGTACCGCTCGGCCCAACTCGACGGCCGGCAGTTGCGGGCGGAGATCGACCGCAAGGGCATTCGCACGCTCATCAACCTGCGCGGCATGTCCGAGTTCGAGTGGTACGTCAACGAAGCCGCGTCCACGAGCGCGGCGGGCGTCTCCCAGGAAGACGTCACCCTTTCCGCGACGCGGCTGCCCAGTCCGAAGGAGATTCGCCGGCTGATCGAGGTGTTCGACCGCACCGAGTACCCGGTCCTGATCCATTGCCAGCAGGGGGCCGACCGGACCGGCTTGGCCGCGGCGATCTGGGACATCCTTTACACGGATGCCGATTACGCGGCCGCCCGCCGGCAGTGCTCCCCCCGCTACGGCCATTTCCGGGCGCTGGACACCGCCCGCATCGACGAGTTTTTCGACCAATACGAGGCGTGGCTGGCCGCGAGCGGCGGGCGGCACGGCCCCGCGGCCTTCCGGGCGTGGGCGAACGGCCACTACAAGCCCGGCCCGGCGTGGGCGACGTTGGCGTTGGTCGCCGCCCCCGCCGAACTCCCCGCCGCGAAGGCCGTCCAATTGCGCTTGCGGGCGACGAACGTCAGCGACGAGCCGTGGGTCATGCGGGCCGGCACGACGGCCGGCGTCCACGTCCGGTACTTGGTCTGGGTCTTGGGCGGCGAGAATGAGGGCGTGTTTTACGGCGACGCGGGCCTGCGGGCCGGGGCGGTCGCCCCCGGCGAGACGGCCGAGTTCACGCTCGCGCTGCCGCCCATGCCGCGCCCGGGGCGGTACCGACTGATGGCTGATTTGAGCCGGGGCGACTATAACTTTTCTCAATACGGGTCGGAGACGCTGATCTATGAATGGCATGCCACTGAACCGGCGGACCCGACTAAGTAACCCGCTGCGGGTCACGGAGTCGCGGACGATTTCCGTCGTCGTCCCCATGATGGACGAGTCCGGCAACGTCGAGGCCCTGTGCCGGCGTGTCGCGGAAGCCCTCGACGGCCAGTTCGACTGGGAACTGATCTGCGTGGACGACGGCAGCACGGACGACACGTTCGCCAAGCTCGCCCAACTCGCGGCCGCCGACGGCCGGGTAAAGGTGATCCGCCTCCGCCGCAACTTCGGCCAAGCGGCGGCCATGCAGGCCGGGATCGACGCCGCCCTCGGCGGGCTGGTGGTCACGATGGACGGCGACCTCCAGAACGACCCGTCGGACATCCCGGACATGGTCCGCAAGCTGGACGAGGGGTACGACCTCGTCCTCGGCCTCCGGCAGAAGCGGAAGGACGCCATGATCATCCGCAAGATACCGAGCCTGATCGCCAACAAGCTGATCCGCACCGTCACCAAGCTGCCGTTCCGCGACTTCGGCTGCACCCTCCGCGTGATGCGCCGGGAAGTGGCAATGCACATGCGTATCTACGGCGAGATGCACCGCTTCATCCCGGTGCTGGCGAACAACCTCGGCGCCAAGATGGCCCAAGTCCCGGTGAAGCACCACCCGCGGACGGCCGGGAAGTCGAAGTACGGCATCGGCCGGGCCGGCCGCGTCGTCCTCGACTTGCTCACCATCAAGTTCATGTCCAGCTACCTGACCCGGCCGATGCACTTCATGGGCGGGGCCGGCCTGTTGGCCATGGCCGGCGGGTTTCTGAGCTTGGTCGTCACCGTCGCCATGAAAATCTTCATGGCCGAGGACATGACCGGCAACCCGCTGCTGCTCCTGAGCGTGCTGATGGAACTCGCCGGGGTGCAACTCCTCAGCGTCGGCCTGCTCGGCGAAGTGATGATGCGGACGTACTTCGAGAGCCAAGACCGCCGGCCGTACGTCATGCGCGAAAGCCTGAACATCGGGGAAGAAGAGGGGGAGTCCCTCACGCGCACGCAAGTGGCCTGAGGGAGTTAGACGCTACGGCCGGACGACGGGGGACAAAAACTCGCCGTCCGGGCCGAAGTTGCTGATGACGACCACATCTTCCCGGCTCAGTACGTCGTAATGCCGGCCGACTTCGCGGTACTTCTCCATGATGGTGGAGCGCGCGACCGCGAAGTCGCGGTCCCGGATCAGGATGTACGACTCCATCGGCACGCGGAGCCAGACGTTAATGTCTTCCGCCGTTTGAATTTTCGTCACTTCGCGCTCGGCGTAAAACACGAGACTTTCCCGGAACCACCCGTAGGCGCCGATCCGCACGTCCCGGTCGGTCTGCTTTAACCCCAGCGTGTGCGCGAAATACTTGGGGGCCTTGTACCGCTCCATCGCCGGCGGGGCGAACGCCGCCAAACACCCGAGGAACGCCGCTGCCCCGGCGGCGAAGGCGCACGTCACATGTTTCGGCCGGCGCCACAACAGAACCGCACAAATCGCCGCCGTCAGCAGCGGGATGCCGCCGATCCACGCGAGGCCGCCGAGGGCCGGCAGCGGATGGACACCCTTCACGGTGATGCCGTAAGCCCCGCCGGCAATCAACAAGCCCGCGACCGTGACGGCCCCGGTGAGGAACAAGCCGGCGATGCCGGCCGGCATCAGCCAGCGGGAGAAGGTATCGGGGGCCGACCGCCAGCGGTCGAGGAATCGGCCGGTGGCGATGGCGATGGCGGGGTACAACGGCAGGACGTAGTTCGGCAACTTGGTGGCGACGGCCGAGAACACGACGAGGTAAAGGCCGATCCAAATCAGCAAGAAGCGGTACGCCCGCGGGGAATCGTCGGCGTCGGTTTGCAGCGGCCGCCGGGCCATTTTAATTGCCTGCCACATCGCGACGATCAGGAAGACGCTCCACGGGGCGAACAGGACGAACAGCAGCGCGGCGTGGAACCACGACCCGGCTTGATGGCCCTCCATCGCCTGACTGGCCCGGTTAATGTTCTCGGTCAGAAAAAACGCTTTGGGCCATTTCCCGCGGGTGGCGATGGTGACGAGGATGTACCACGGGGCGAACACCGCGAAGCACGTTGCCGCCCCGGTGAGGACTCGCCGGAAGGTGATTTCCCGCAGAGACTTCGTGGATGCCAAGTGCAGGACGATGACCAAGAACGGCAGGGCCGCCCCGACCGGCCCCTTGGCGAGGACGGCCAAGCCCATCGCCGCCCCCGACGCGGCGGGCCACCAGCGCGCCCCGTTGGATGACCCGACGTAGTAGAGCGTGAATGCCAGCGTCGTGAACAGGATCAACGGGGGGTCGGGCGTCGCCGCGTGGGAGATCAGACAGAATTCGATGCAGCTCGTTAGCGCGAGGCCGGAGAATACGCCGGTCGCGGGGGAGAACATCTTCCGGCCGAGTTCATACGTCAGCAGCACGGTGCCCAACCCGCACAAAACGGACGGCAGGCGGGCGGCGAACTCGGTGACGCCGAAGGTCAGGAACGCCGCGCTTTGCAGCCAGTACAGGAAGGCGGGCTTGGCCGTGCGGAGGGCGTAGTTGAAGTGCGGGGTAATCCAATCGCCGCCCTCGACCATCTCGCGGGCGGCCTCGGCGTTGACCCCTTCGTCCATGTCGAAGAGGCTATAAGCGCCAAGATTCGGAAGCGTCAGGGCGAGGTGGACGGCCGCGAGTAGCAAGTAGTGGCCGGGCCGGCCGCGGAGAAGACCTCGCATTGCACGTCCTTCGCAATGTCACGCCGGGGTGACGGGGATTTCGGGATGATAAGGCGGCGGCCCGCGTTCGGCAATCGCCGTCCGCCCCCCCGGCCGATACGCTTGGGGGTACGAAGGTACCGCGGGTTGCCGCGCAAGGTCGGGCCATGAGTTCCACTGCGTATTACGTCGGGCTGGATGTCGGCGGGACCACGATGAAGGCCGCCGTCGTGGACGACGCCGGCACGGTCTTCGGGACGGCCACCATGTCCACCGAGGCCCACAAAGGCCAGGAACACGGCCTGAACCAGATGTGCGCGACCATCCGCAAGGCCGTGGAGGTCTCCAAGGTCGGCATCGCCCACGTGGCCGCCATCGGCGTGGCGACGCCCGGCACGATGGACATTCCCAACGGCATCATCCTCGACCCGCCGAACCTGAAGCCGTGGCAAAACGTGCCGGTGCGCGCGCACGTCCACGGCGTGTTTAACATTCCCACCGCCTTCCAGAACGACGCCAACGCCGCCGCCTACGGCGAGTACTGGGTCGGGGCCGGCCGCGACGTGAAGAGCATGGTGATGTTCACGCTGGGCACCGGCATCGGCGGCGGGATCATCATCGACGACAAGGTGATGGAAGGCCAGCACAGCCACGGCGGCGAAGTCGGCCACATGAAGATTCAAATGACCCCGGATGGTCGCCTTTGCGGCTGCGGCCGCCGCGGCTGCCTGGAAGCCTACGCCAGCGCCACGTCCGTCGTAAAGCGGGCGCAGGAAGCCTTGGCGGGGCAGAGCGGCGATTCGGTTCTCAAGACGTTGCTGACGGCCACCGACGAGGAGTTACCGGCCAAGGTCGTGTTTCAAGCGGCCGACCAAGGGGATGCGACGGCCAAGAAGATCGTGGACGACACGGCGTTTTACTTGGCCGTCGGCGCCATGAACATCATGCACCTGATCGACCCGGACATGATCGTCTACGCCGGCGGCATGACGGCCGCCGGGGAGCCGTTCCTGAACCGCATCAAGCACTACATCCGTGAACTGGCGTTTCCCGTCCCGGCCGCCAAGACCATCGTGCAGTACGCCACGTTGGGGAGTGACGCCGGCTTTATTGGCGCGGCGGCGTGCGCGAGGCAGTTGGCGAAGAAGTGATCGGTTAAGCATCACACTGGACATCGTCCCAAGACTCGATGCCGAGCAGCCACTCGAATACATATTCGCGCTGATAAAGCACACCCTCGTTCAGATCATGTGGCAAACGATTCGGTTCTTGCAGTTGCGTTCGTATGTATTGACACCAGAGGTCGTAATATCGGTCCTGCTCGGTCAGGACTTCGTTTTGCGGTCGGATCACGGCCGATGCCAGAAATGGTTCGAGATCTGACCCGAGTTCCGGAATCAATTCATCAACCAGTCGGCGA
>JAYUGD010000023.1:0-2654 GCA_043767785.1 Zavarzinella sp.
TTGATGATGGCTTCCGGGATGTAGCCCATTTCCCGGTAAAAGCCCACGGCGGCGATGTTGAGGCCGGACTTCGTGATCTCGTCGTCCGTCCACCCGAGCATCCGCAGTTTCTGCCGTTCGTCGTCCGTGAGCGGCGGCAGTTTCCGCTTGCTCATCTTCTCGCCCTTGTAGTTCACCACCGGGATGTGGGCGTAGATCGGCTTCGGCAGCCCCAAGGCTTCGAGGAAGAGGACTTGAGAATAGGTGTTGGCCAAGTGTTCGACGGCGCGAATGACGTGCGTAATCTTCAAGGCCGCGTCGTCGATAACGCTGGCGAAGTTGTACAGGGCGATGCCGTTGGCCCGCAGGATGACCGGGTCGCCCATGACCGCGGTCGCCTGCTCACAGTGCCCGCGCACGAGGTCTTCCACCACGACCTTGATGCCCTCGGGCACCTTGAACCGCAGCGTCGTCGGGTTGGCCTCGTACAGTTTCACGCACTCGGCCGCCACCGTGTCCCGGTGCGGCCCGCGGCGGATGTACGGCTTCTTCGCCGCGTCCGCCTTCTTGCGGTCGGCGTCCAATTCGTCCTTGGTCATGTAGTCCGGGTAAGCGTGCCCGGCGGCGAGCAGTTTCAACGCCGCCGCCTTGTACGTATCCAACCGCTGCGATTGGAAGTACGGCCCATACGGCCCGCCGACCTCGGGGCCTTCGTCCCACCCGATGCCCAGCCAGCGGAACCCGTCGAGGATCGGTTGCAACGACTCGGCTTGGTTGCGTTCCACGTCCGTGTCGTCGATGCGCAGGACGAATTGCCCGCCGAGCCGTTGCCGCAACAGCCAGTTAAACAGGGCCGTGCGGACCCCGCCGATGTGCAAATACCCCGTGGGACTCGGGGCGAACCGGGTGCGAATGCTCATGGAAACCCTGCGGCCGAAAAATCAAAAGGATGTTCTATGGAGGAAAGCAATTGCGGAGTCACTCGCACACGGGCGAAGTCTTCGGCCGCGGGGCTGACGTGTGCCGGGCCGGGGCCACGGCGGATCAGTGGGGAATAAGTCGCCGCCGGGCGGCGCGCGTGGCCCGCGGCGAGGAAGGCCGTCTCACTTTCCGCGTCAGTCACTGACGTGCCCTTGCGGCTCGTGCTGGGCCGGCGGGCTTAGGCGGCGGGCGAGGATTTCCGCGGCGGCGGCATGGCGGTCGTTGACCAAGGGGCGGGGCCAGAGGCCGAAGATCAGCAGGGCAGCGACGATGGCCAGGATGACGCCGCGCTCGCGCGGGGTGCCGTCCATGCGCGGGGCGGCGGGGCGGTTCTTGCCGGTGAAGATGAGCAGGTACGCCCGGACGATGGCGATGCCGTTGATCGCCGTCGCGACCGTGAGGCCGACGGCCACGACCGGGTCAACGGGCATGAGTCCGGTGATGAGCAGTTCGGCCGCCACGAACCCCAACATGCCGGGGAAGCCGACGGCCGCGAGGCCGGTCAGCAGGAAGCCGACGGCCACCAGCGGCGTTTGTGCGTACAGGCCGTGGTGCGGCGCCAGCGGCAGCCGGCCGAATCGGGCTTCGATGGCCCGCAACGTCAGACACAGGCCGCCGAGGGAGACGGCGACGGACACCCACAACGTCAGCCCGCCCGTCAGGCTGGTGGCCGATTGCGCCTCCAAGCCGCACATCACCAGGGCCGCGTGGCTCAGAAACAAGTAGGCGAAAAACCGGCGCATGTCCCGTTGGACGGTGGCCATGCCGGCCGCGTGCAGCGTCGTGACGAGGGCGACGAGGCCGACGGCGTTCATGACGGCGTCGGGCGCCGTCGGAAGCAGCAACCGGGCCGCCGCGCACACGCCGGAGAGCGGGGCGACGAACAACAGGGCCGTCCCGAGAGAGGCGTGCTCGAACAACTCCAGCACCCACAAGTGGCCGGGGAAACACCCGCTCCGCAACAGCACGGCCACGGCGACGACGGCCGGCGCCCACGCCGCGCCCGCTTCCATCCCGGCCCACCCGCCGGCGAGCAGGGCGGCGAACACGGTCATGTGCAAAATGAACACGCGGGCCGGCTTCCCTTGGGCGACCATCTTCACGGCCGGCGGGACGGCCCCGAGCGACAACAGCGCCACGATCGTCCACGGGTCCACGCAGGAGACGACGGCCAGTTGAATCGACTCCATCGCCAAGATGGCCGCGAACGACGCCCGACTCCACGTCACGCGGGCGGTGGCCAAGGCCGTGACCGAGTGCAGCACGGCCACCAAGACCGGCAGCGGCCCGCTCAGGCGGTCCAGCCGGAACATGGGTCGGCCGGCCCACCCGCCGACGACGTCCGACACTTCCCCGTCGTTGGCCAAGCCGTAAGAAGCCATCGCCAACAACGCCGCGGCCAAGGCCAGCGACGTGGCGACGAACGCCGCGCGGGCGGCGAACGGCCGGCCGCGCGTCGTGCCGATCAGGGCCGCCCCGGCCGCCGGGATGACGGCGGCGATTTCCAGCCACGGGAGCATGAACAACGTCATAAGCAGGCGTCTCGCGGGCGTGTCAAATACGTTCGGAACCGGCGAAATCCAGGCGAGCGGGGGACGTTAGAGCATTTTCAGTTTCCGTCTTGCGCTCCCTCGGGCGGCGGCGTATCATCGAGCGATCCCCGTTGGAGTGCTCGCCGATGCAGGCTTATCCCG
>JAYUGD010000024.1:0-2651 GCA_043767785.1 Zavarzinella sp.
GCCTGGAGTACGAGTACGTCGAGGGCGGAGACCTCGCCACGGTCATCGCCCACGGCATGCGCTCCCTCGCGTCGAAAGAGCGGACGCAGCGCGTGACGCGGATGGTCTTGGACTTGGCGAAGACCGTCGGCTTCGCCCACCGCCTCAGCCCGCCGGTGGTCCACCGCGACTTGAAGCCGGCGAACATCCTGATCCACTCGGCGGCCGATGGCACGCAACGGCTCCGCATCACCGACTTCGGAATTGGCGGGCTGGCGGCCGGCAACATGATCGCCATGTCCCGGGCCGGCGCCTCCGGCGGCGATTTTATGGTGACCGCCATGCGCGGCTCGCACACACCGCTGTACGCCTCGCCGCAGCAGATGCGCGGGGCCGCCCCCGACCCGCGGGACGACGTTCACGCCCTCGGGGTGATCTGGTATCAACTCCTCACCAGCAACATCACCGCCGGCCGGCCCGGCGGCACGCGCTGGGCGGCCCGCATGGCCGACCTCGGCCTGTCGACGCCCCTGATCGAACTTTTGGGATCGTGTCTGGAAGAAGACCTCGCCGACCGGCCGAAAGACGGTCACGAACTTGCGGAGAGACTTGAAAAGCTCTTGGAGGAGCCGGCACCTGTGCCGAAACCGATTCCGAAGCCCGAAGTCGTGAAGCCTGCCCCGGCTCGGCTCACGAACAGCGTCGGCATGTCGTTCGCCGCTGTCTCGCCGGGGACGTTTTTAATGGGTTCCCCTGACGATGAAGACGGCCGCACGGACGACGAAGGCCCGCGGCATCGGGCGACGATCACCAAGCCATTTCACATCGGCATTTATCCGGTAACGCAGGCCGAGTACGAGCGCGTGATGGGCAACAACCCGTCTGCGTTCGTGAAAAAAAAATCAAAAAGGTCGTTTTTCGAAACGGTAATTCCCATCACGGGGGGGTTGCCGAAAACATCTGGCAAGGCCAACGGAGGAGATAATAAATCGGGTTATCCAGTTGAACAAGTGAGTTGGCTAGATGTTGCAGAGTTTTGCAGAATACTCTCTTCACTACCCACTGAGATTGCGGCCGGGCGCGTGTACCGACTCCCAACGGAGGCCGAGTGGGAGTACGCCTGTCGGGCGGGCACGGAGACGGCGTTTTCGTTCGGGGACCGCCTCTCACCGGCGATGGCCCACTTTGACGGCCGCCAGCCCTACGGCGGCTGCCGGCCCGGCAAAGTCGCGGAACAGACGTGCAAGGTCGGCCAGTTCCCCGCGAACCCGTGGGGTTTGTTCGACATGCACGGAAACGTGTGGGAGTGGTGTGCCGACTGGTACGCGGAAGCCGGCTACACGGACCGGGCCGAGGAAGACCCGATCGGCTCGCCGCGTGGAGAAAAGAAGGTTCTCCGCGGCGGGTCGTGGAACAACAGCGGGCGCTTGTGCCGCAGCGCCAAGCGGAACAAGTACCGCCCCGAGTTCAAGGGCGAGACCATCGGCTTCCGCGTCGTGTGCGAGACGTGAAAGCCGATGCGCGGCGTTACTGCGCCACCGGCTTCAAGGCCGTCACGCGGAAGCGCGGGGCCGTCTTCGCGTCCTTGTCCAACACTTCCCCCTCGACGTGGACGAGCTTGCCGCTCTCCATGACCCCTTCAAATTCGCCGACGCCCGTGAGTGTGACGCTGCCGCCGAACTTGTCGTCCGCGTCCAAACCGGCGTAGCGGAGGCGCCACTCCTTTTTGGAGTGGGAGTACGCCAACTCGCCGACCACCCAGCCGAAGTCCGCCGCGTGGCCGGCCTTCGGGTTGGCCGCGAACGCGGGGAGCGTCCCCTTGGTGAAGTCCGTCACCTGTTGCGGGGCCGGTTCCACGACCGGGGCCGCGATGGGCGCCGGCTTGACGGCCGGCGCTATGATGCCCGTCACGCCGTTCGCCGACGGCGCGGTGACGGCCGGGGTCGCCGTGAGGGCCGGCGGACTGGGCAGGATCGCCGGAATCATCGGCGCCGGTCCGGTCTTGATGACGGGCGTGGCGATCTGTTCGGCCGGGAGTGGTTTCGCCGTCACCTTGTCGGGAAGCGTCGCGGGCCGGCCCGCAGGGGGCGGGGTGATGTTCGGCTTGGCTTCGCCGTCCAAGACCTCATACACGCCGGTCTTGCCGCTCGGGTGGTCGTGGACCACCATCATCCCCGCGGGGTCGGAAATGATCGGGCGGCCCTGGTGGTGGCCCGCGTGGTGGCAACCCATCACGCTGAACACCCCCAGCGCGCAGCCGGCGCCGATGAGTGCGGTCGATTTACGCATGGCTCCATCCGTCCTTTGCCGTTCCAAGGGCGGTGCGCGCCCGGAACGGCGAAAATGTTCGGTGCAAGTCTCTCACCGAACCCATCGGTCACAATTTGGGCGGGCCGCGTGAAAAATCGGCAATACCGGAGCGCCGGCAAGCAAGGCGGTTCGGGTGGTGCGGGTTATTCAACTTGGCCAAGGTGGGTAAGGATTGTGCGACTTCGAAAATTTTCCACTTGCAAGCCCGGTGATCCCGGTTATAAGGGTGGTGCTGGGCATGATGTCCGGCAGCAAGCGTGTGAACCCGCAAGGAGGCGGCGACATGAGCAACACCCTGTCTTTTCAGCACCGGACAATGGCACGAGGCCGACACATGCTTGACTTAGGCCGCCCGCAAGACG
>JAYUGD010000025.1:0-7454 GCA_043767785.1 Zavarzinella sp.
GAATGTGGGGTACGTTTCCAACGTGCCGGCCTTTTGCGTTCGGCGCCGTCTTCGGAGCCGAACGCCTCCGCCAAAGGGTTGACTGGGACCCATCGCAGAGATGGGTTTCAGCTCGTCGAAGGCAGTCCGGCCATCCGCTCCGAAGACTGCGCGGACGACCGACGGAGCCGGCACGTTGGAAACGTACCCCACATGGAAGACGCCTCCCGCCCACTTGCTCCCCTCTCCGTTTCGGAGAGGGGCCGGGGGTGAGGTAAGCGGCCGGCCCCGAATCAAAGACCGGTTTTCCGGCCTGAATGGCCGGTGAACATCGCCCGGCCCGCAAGGGCTGGGAAACGGGCAAATTTTGTTTTCGGTCTGAAGGACCGTCCGGGTCTGACGGGCGGCGGCTCCCACCCCCGGCCCTGACGGGACCGCCGGCCGATAATCGGTCCTTCAGACCGAGGCCACTGACGGCCGACGTTCCCAGCCCTTGCGGGCCGGGCGATGTTAAACGGCCCTTCAGGCCGAAAAACCCGGCCAAGGACCGGGCGGCCGGCTTTCGCCCCAACGGGGCGGAGGAGAATAGCCCAGGGGCGGCTTCTGCCCCGGGACCGAGCGTCACCACAAGTTCGTTTTTGCCCCAACGGGGCGCCGGTTGATCGACCGGCGCCCCGTTGGGGCAAAGGCAAAATCCGGTCGCTGCCCCGGGGCGTGCCAGACGCCGCAATACATCTAAAATTGTTTATGCGATTAGTTGACGGTCAAATCAGGCTTCCTCGCGAGGCGTCTTACGCCCAGCCCTCGGCCGATGCCCGGGCGCCCGCGGGTATCACCGTCGATGCCGCCACCTCTCGCAGTAGCCCTGCCAACGGCACGTCGGCGATTTCCGACACGCCACTGTTGAGCAACCGGCCGATCATCGTGACGCCCATCTCCGACGGCCGCGCCTGCACCGACCGGACCAGCGCCAGTTCGTAACCGCGGAGACCCTCCAACCCATGCAGGAGGCCCCACATAACGCCGCCGGCCTCCTCCGGGAATCGCTCGAACACCGCCAGCAAATCTCCCACATGATCCTTTGCCGGCCCGTTGGCCCACAACTCCGCTAGCAAGTCGTCGAGCAGCAGCCAGTTTCCGGCAATTGGCTCGAAGGCACGGATGGCAGCTACGATCTGGTCAGGCGGTCTCGCCATTGTGAACCCCCCTGGGGACGCCTTATGTCATACCATCGTCGCAGCTTAATGCCCGCACAGGTGCACTGCAAGACCTTGCGCTCGAAACCGGCCGAAGTCGGCCAAACCGCCACCACAACCGGATAGTCTCCTCGCCATCCCGACCGCTATCCCGAACCAATCGGATTGCCAAGATTCCACCAAATCGGTCGCGCGCACTGGCAGAGTGGCTGGCAGACCTTCACAATTGGGGCCGATTTCGCCAACTCAACGGCTCGTCCATTCTTGTTCGGAATAGTCGAGACGCGACGGTTGACACCCCGCGCCGGGGGCCGTGCTTCACGCCTCCCCCGACCACGCCGCCACTTCGGCCAACACGTCTTTGCCGCAGGTTTCGCGGAAGCGGGCGAACGGCTCGTCGGCGAGGCGACTCTTAACAGCGCACACGGCGTCCACCTCTTCGGACGGGCAGACGAGGTCGGCCTTCCATTTGGCCGCGTCGCGGCGGAACGTCCAGAACTGTTGCACGACGACGATTTCGTTCTTCGACTTGTCGAACAGGCGGACCGTCACCAGGGCCGTCGCGCGGTGCGCCTCCTTCTCTTCGGGGGCGTCGATCAGGAGGCAGCGCACGGCTTCGACGGAGACGCGGGTGAAGGATTGGTCCTCCTCCGCGACAAGGCGGGCCAGCTCGGCTTGCGCCGAGCGGCGGCCGTCGGGCGTCAGGCGGGCCGGCAGCGCGGGGAGGGCTTTGGTTTCGATCCAGGCGGTCAGCACGTCGGCGACCGTCCGCTCCATCCGCTGGAGGAGCTTGGCCTTGTCGAACGCCTCGTCGTCGCCCAGAAAATCGAGCAGCGCTTCGGCGGCCGCGACCTTCGCCCGGACCTTCCACTCGGGGACCGTGTCGCCCCGCCGCCGCACGGTCGGCTTCTTTTTCCGCCGCGGGTCTTCGGGGATGGCGTCCAAGTCCTTCAGCATCACGCCCGTCCGGCCGCCCATCCTCCCGGACCCGCCCGCCATGTCGCTGGCGACGGCCAGAAACCCGACCACCAGCCCGACGAGCAGCGCGACGCCGAGGCCGATGAGAACTTTGGGCGCCCACCAGAACCGCTGCGGGTCGACCATGAGCAGGCCGCCCGCGATGGCCGCGAACGCGAGCAGGATGATGTACATGCCCCGCGCCGCCCGCGGGTTGACGACCGCCGTCTGGATCGACGACACGGCCGCCCACTTCAAGGCATCAATGATCCAGCGCACGGCGGGGACTCCCGGTGTCGAACGGCCACGGGGGGCCGGGGATGTCAGGTTAGCCGACGCGCGAGTGGATGTCAAAACCGGGGGGATTGAGGGGGCCGGTCGTTTACCTCACCCCCTCACCCCCTCTCCGAAGCGGAGAGGGGGAACCCGTTTTGAATGTGGGGTACGTTTCCAACGTGCCGGCCCCGTCGGTGTTCCGCGCAGTCTTCGGAGCGGGAGACCGGACTGCCTCACAGAACCTGAAACTGTCGCGGGGACGAGATTCAGCCAACCGGAGGCGGATGCGACCGACTCCGAAGACTCCGTCGGCCGCAAAAGGCCGGCACGTTGGAAACGTACCCCACATCAAGACGGCGCCCGCCCACTTGCTCCCCCTCTCCGTTTCGGAGAGGGGGCCGGGGGGTGAGGTAAAAACCGGCCCCGCCAGCGAACGCCCAGGACTCCCTTCGCCACCCGGCCTTGGCAGCATCGCCCGCGGGCGGGTAGAATATACACCTGACACGTCTTGGAACTGGTCCCCGCGATGGCCGAGTACGTCCGCCGCAAACGTCCGCCCGCGACCCACCCGTATTGGGCGAGGCTGCACGACCGCACGCACCCGCCGTCCGGCAAGTGGGCCATGCTCGTCCTCGGCCTCGTCGGATTGCTCATGGGGATTTTCTCCGGCGGCCGGGCGGCGTGGACGCTGTACGACGCCGCCGAGATGGGCGCTTATCTCAGCATGTACCTGGCCGTCCTGTACACCCTGCTCGTCTTCGGGTCCGGCGTGCGCGAGCGCGACACCGGCCGGCCGAGGGTGGACATCGCGGCCTCGCTCGGCGCGTCGTGCGTGTCCGGGTCCAAGGCCTTCATGGGCATGTTCGTGGCGTTCACCGGGCTGATCGTCCTCTTCTACTACCCCATGAGCGGCATGGGCCGGCTGTACGGCGGGCTGATCGGCGTGGCCATCTGGGCCGGCGTCGCCCTGTCCGTCACGCGGTCGGAGTACCGCCACTGGCGCAGCCGGCAGGCCAACTGGCCGAAGTGGGAAGAGATGGGCCGCGGCCACCGCCGCCGCCGCGCGTTCGCCGTCAACCTCACCGTCCGCCAAGTCCCGCCGCCCGAAGAAGACCCGCGCCTGCCGACCGGCGCCGCCTGACCCGCCTCATACAACGAACACACACCGGCCGCCCACGCCCGCGCGGGGAGTCCCCATGTTCGTTTGCCGACGGCTCATTCTTCTGACGGCCCTTTTCCTTGCCAGTCCACTGACCGCCGCGGAAGAGCCGTATGACGTGGTCTTCCGCGGCGGCCGAATCGTGGACGGCACCGGCAACCCGTGGTTCGTCGGCGACGTGGCGATTCGCGGGGACAAGATCGTGGCCGTCGGCCGGGCGCTGCCGGGGCCGGCCAAGCGCGAGATCGACGCCAAGGGCCTCGTCGTCGCGCCGGGCTTCATCGACATCCACTCCCACTCCGACTTGCTGCTGCTGGAAGACGGCAACGCCCCGAGCAAGGTGCGCCAAGGCGTGACGACCGAAGTGCTGGGCGAAGGGCAGTCGGTCGCCCCCCACCCCGGCGCCGGTCCATCAAGTGGTCCACAAACACGCTTCCCGCGCTTGAGTGACTACTTCACGAAACTGGAACAAAGCAAGACGGCGGTGAACGTCGCGTCCTACGTCGGCCTCGACAACGTGTGGCAAGGCGTGATGGGCGCTTCGTTCGACCGGCCGACGGCCGAGCAGTTCGCCAAAATGAAGGCCATCATCGACGCGGCCATGACCGACGGCGCTTTCGGCCTGTCCAGCCTGTTGGCCATGCCGCCGGGGTCGCTGGCCACGACGGACGACATCGCCGACATCTGCACGGTGGTGGCCAAGCACAAGGGCCTCTTCTCCAGCCACATCCGCAACGAGGGGAGCGAAGTCTTCGCCGCCGTCAAGGAGGCCATCGCCGTCGGCGAGAAGGCCGGCGTGCCGGTGGACATCATCCACCTCAAGATCGCGGACGAGAAGTACTGGGGCCGCATGAACGAGTTGGTCGCCCTGATCGAGGCCGCCCGCAAACGGGGCGTGAACGTGCAGGCCAACGTCTACCCGTACACGCGCGGGAACAACAACCTTGCCAGCATCATCCCATCGTGGGCGCACGAAGGCGGCGCCGCCAAGATGCTGGCCCGCCTGAAAGACCCGGAGCAGCGCACGAAGTTGAAGAAGGACATCCGGGACGGCCTGCCCGGCTGGTACAACCACTACACGGCCGTCGGCGGCGACTGGGGCCGCATGTTAATCAGCGACAAGGGCAAGTACGAGGGCCTGACGATGGACCGCGTGCTGGCCGCCCGGGCCAAGGACAAATCCCCGGCCCCGGACCAATTGGACATGCTGTTCGACATCCTGATCGAAGAGCGTGGCTCCGTCTCGACCGTCTACGAACACCACACGACCAAGGACATGACGCTCGCCCTCGCGCAGCCGTGGTGCTCCATCGGCTCGGACGGCGCCGCCTACGCGACCGACGGCCCGCTGCGCCGCGGCAGCCCGCACCCGCGCAACTTCGGCACGTTCCCGAGAGTCCTCGGCGTCTACGCCCGCGACCTCGGCGTCCTGCGCCTGGAAGACGCCGTCCGCAAAATGACCTCGCTGAACGCCGCGAAGATCGGCCTCACCGACCGCGGCCTCCTGCGCCCCGGCCAATTCGCCGACGTGACCGTCTTCGACCCCGCCACGGTGATCGACAAATCGACGTACGAGAAGCCGTTCCAGTACCCCGAAGGCATCGCGTTCGTGATGTGCAACGGCCGGCTGACATTGGACCAGGGGAAGCCGACCGGCGACAAGCCGGGAAGGGCGCTGCGGCACGGGAAATGAACGAGGCCGGCGCCCGTTCGCGGTCGCTACACCATTCTGAACTCCGCTCGAAGTGTCGCTCCCAGGAGCCTCTCCATGTTCCGCACCCTCTCCCCTTTCCTGTTGGCGTGTTGCGTCCTCAACCCATTGCGGGCCGAGGCCCCGCCGGAAGAGTTCAAGCTCTCGCCCGACGAGCAGGCGGTCGTGGACGCCACCAACATAGAGCGAAAGAAGGCCGATTTGCCGCCGGTGGCCCCGAACCCCCAACTCTTCGCCGCCGCCCGCGGCCACGCCGCCAACATGGCGAAGCAGGACATGCTCGAACACACGCTGGACGACAAGACGCCCGGCGACCGCGTGAAAGCCGCCGGGTACCGCTTCGCCATGACCGGCGAGAACATCGCCAAGAACACCCGCACGCCGCAAAAGACGCTCGACGCGTGGATGGACTCCGAAGGGCACAAGAAGAACATCCTCACCAAGGAGTACACCGAGATCGGCGCCGCCGTCGCCAAGAACGACCAGGGGGAGCCGTACTGGGTGCAGGTGTTTGGGAAGCCGCTTTCTCGGAAGTGACAACTTTGAAAATGACCAATGACCAATGACCAATCTAAACCGTATTGACTAACCGGCCCAGTTCAGAAGCCGACCTCATTGGTCATTGGTCATTGCGGGTTATTTCCCTCTTGTGTTCCCCGCAACAGCCGGTATAAGCCGGCAACGGTACACTCCGCACGGACGGGAGGGGCGCACGGATGGCCCTTACAAAGCGACGCGCCACGACGGCGCTGGCCGGCATCATGGCGATCAGCGGCTTCTCCGGGTGCTGCTCGGACGGCAAGTGTTTCGTCCGGGACGGCGCCCGCCCGGCCAAGGACGCGCTGGCCCGCGCGGACGACGCCGCCCGGCCGAACGTGGTCCGGTCCCAAGTCCCGGAAATGTTGCCGCCGGTGCGCATCGGCCAGCCGACGGCCGACCCGCCGGGCCGGGCCGTCGTGGCCGACCCGGTGAACGTGGGCGGCCCGGCCGTCGTGGAGCCGGCTTCCGGCCGGGCGGCCGCGCCCGCCGTCGAAGAAGGCGACACGCAAGTCCGCATCGTGGCCAGCATCGGCAACGCCCCGATCTACGAGAGCGAAGTCCGCGAGGCCGTGTACCAGCGGCTCGGCGACTTGTTGAAGCTCGGGGACCGGGAGCGGGCCGCCAAGCAGAAGGAAATGTTCAAGGAAGAACTTCGCCGCATCATCGAGCGGGAACTGGTGCTGGACGAGATGGTCAGCACGCTGACGGCCCGCAAGCAGACGGCCGCCCTGACCAAGCTGAAGGAGTCGGCCGGCAAGGAGGCCGACGCCATGTTGAAGGCGTTCAAGGCCGAGCGCGGCGTGAAGGCCGACGAGGAGTTCCGGGCCGTCCTGCGGGCGCAGGGGCTGACGATGGCCGGCATCCGCCGGCAGATCGAGCGCGGCACCATGATGCGCATTTACATGCAAGAGAAGGTGTCCGGCCGCATGGACACCGTCAGCCTCGCGGACGTCCGCGACTACTACACCGCCCACGGCGACGACTTCCAGGCCGAGGACGCCGTCAAGTGGCAAGACCTGTTCGTGATGACCGGCAAGTTCCCGACGCCGGCCGCGGCGAAGCAGTACGCCCAGCAGTTGCACGCGCAAATCGAGAAGGGCGCCGACCTCGGGCCGTTGGCCGTCAAGTACGGGCACGGGGACAGCGCCCTGCGGGACGGGGCCGGCATCGGCGAGAAGCCGGGCGACATCTTCCCGCCGGAACTGGAGCCCGCCGTGCTGCGGGTGAAGGCCGGCCAGTCGATGATCCAGGAGACGGAAACGGGCTTCCACATCATCAAGGTGACGGAGCGCACGGTCGCCGGCCGCCGGCCGCTGGACGAGAAGCTGCAGGCCGTCATCAAGAAGAAGGTGCAGGCCCAGATTTACGAGCGCGAGGCCAAGCGGTACGTGGACTCGCTGTGGAAGAAGTCCCAGCCGCAGGTGTGGGTGGAGTTGTGATTGCCCGACAAGTGAGCCGGGCGAAATCGGTCCGCATTTAGGCGAGCGGGGGACGTGAGTCCCCCGATTCTGACCGTGAGACTGTCCAGAGCGAAAAGAATCAGCGGACTCACGTCCCCCGCTCGCCTAAATGCGGACCGATTTCGCCCGGCTCACTTGTCGGGCAATCACAACTCCACCCACACCTGCGGCTGGGA
>JAYUGD010000026.1:0-2647 GCA_043767785.1 Zavarzinella sp.
GACGGGATAAGCCTGCATCGGCGAGCACTCCAACGGGGATCGCTCGATGATACGCCGCCGCCCGAGGGAGCGCAAGACGGAAACTGAAAATGCTCTAGCATGGCACCGAGGGAATTTGACGGCCGGTCATCGAACTCTCCCACCAAGCCAGTCCGCAAGGTGTCACCGGGCCGGCCGCCCGGCGTCAGGGCCAACGGGGACGAGGTCGTACGTCGAGACCGCGATCTTGGAATCCAGCGTGATTAAGAAGAGCGCCTTCTTGTTTTTGATGCCGTGTTCGGCCCCAGTGTGCAGAACGGCTGTGGACCCGGTGTAGTTGACGATCAGTCGCCGCTCACGCTCGTCCTTCTTCCGCACCCACGCCCGGACCGAATCCTTCCGAACGGACACGTCGATGTCGACCGCCGTCTTGGGCGGGATGCTCCGCCCCGCTTTCTCCGTCCCGTTGTGGATCAACAACTTCCCGTTGATGTATTGGAGGCCACTCCGATACCCGGCCGCCGGCCACCCGTCAAACACCGCGTAAAACTGGTTGTCTCCCGCGACTAAGCCGACCGCAATGTAGTCGTCGCTCGTGAGCCGTTCCAGCGTCAAGTGGAGGTCGTACTCTGGCCCCGGCTCGTAGGGGATCTCGACGAACAATCGGCCTGTTAGTACGCCGTTCCGAAAATCAAACTCGCCCGGAGTTTTCTCTTTTTTCCCCGCCAACAGGTCGAGCAAGTTGATCGCTGTCGGGCGGTCCAGAAACCGTTGCTTCTCCCGGATCAGAGCCTCGTGGTTCGCTGTATCCTTCCGGTCCGCGTAGACCTTGGCCGCTTCATCAACCGCCTTCGCGAACTCTACTCGGGCTTTGCTGGCCGCTTCGTCGTACCGCTTCGCGGCGGGCGGGAGGGCGGGATGGCGCGGCCACACGCCCTCCCGCTCAAACGCCGCCCGGTCCTTGGCCAAGGAGTCCAAATACGCGAGCTTCGCCGCGTCGGTCATCTTCTTCGCCGCCACGACATTCCCCTTCGCCTCCTCGTACGTCTCCAGCAAGGCGGCCGCCGCCGCCTTCGCGGCGGCGGTGAAATTGAACTTCGCCCGGGCGATGTCCTTTTCGACCTTCTCGTCCTTCACAGGCGGGACGGCCGGCGTGTCTGTCGGGCCGCCGGTGGGCGGGACACTCGGCCGCGGGGCAGGGGGTTGGCCGCCCGCCGGGGCGTCGGTAACCGGCCGCGGCGCGGAGCCCGATCCGAGGGCCAGTCGAAACCCGACGCCTGCGAGCCGGGCCGCCGGGTCGTGCTCGGCGCGGTTCGCGGCCCGGCAGAACGCCGCGGCGTCGATCCAGCACCCGCCGCGGATCACGCGGAGAGGGCCTGCGTTGTCACACCACTCCCATACATTCCCGCACACGTCGCACAAGCCCCAGGGGTGTCCGGCCACCCTCTCGTACCGCCCCACTTCGGCAGTTTTCGCGTGGAACGGACCGACCGCGGAGGTCCCGTACGGCTTGGTCCCGTCGCAATTCGCCTTGTCCCCGTGCAGCGCGTGCCCCCACGGGAAAGGCTGCTTGTTCCCGCCCCCCCCGCGGCATGCGTATTCCCATTCGTCCTCGTGCGGTAGCTTGGGCGTTAGTCCCGACACCCGGCACTTGTTCACGAAGGCCTGACAGTCTGCCCAGTTCAGACCCTCCACCGGCAGTCGGCCCCCTTTGAACTTGCTCGGGTTGGTGCCCGTCACGGCCTCGTATTCCCCTTGCGTCACCTCGTACTTCCCGAGCCAGAACCCGGCCGTCTCGAAGGGGTGTTCCGTTTCACGCGGGCCGCGGTCCTTTTCACTTTCGGGAGACCCCAGGGTGGCCTTCCCGGCCGGGATCCAACAGAAGGCCATCTTCACACCTTTGGCAATCTCAAACACCCGCTCTTCGCCCGGTTTTGCGGCCCCGCCCAATCGTTGGGTGGGCCGCTCGTCCGGCGTATCCTTCGGCCCGGCCACGGGGGGCAGGGCCGGCGGGTTCCTGACGCCTTGCCGGGCGTCGCGCATCGCTTTTACTTCGGCTTTAAGGGTGCTCCCTTGGAGTAACTTTCCGGCCTTGATCGACTTGTCGGCGGCGGTGGCGTAGGCGGCTTCCAGTGTGCCGTCCGCCGCGATCTTGGCTTCGAGGTAGTTGTCTGACGCCCCTTTCAGTTTGGGCAGGATCGGCGTGACGCCGGACTCGGCGAACCCCTTCCGCTCCCGCAGCATGTAGTCGATGCCGCCGCCCATGTCATTGGTCTGCCGGATGATCTTGTCGATGTCGTCCAACAGGTTTTGCCGCAGGATGCGCAGTTCCTTGGCGTGGGCGGCTTTCGCCTTCTCCAACTCGTCAAGGATCGGGTCGTCTGCGGCGAAGGCCGGGGCGGCGAAGAACAACGCCGCAAGGAAGGCTCGGGTCATGGGCTGCGTCCTGGCGAAGGCGAAGTGAAATGATGGTAGAAGTGTAACGGATCGTACGGACAGTCTCAAACTTATTCCGACCAAAGTTGATCGCTACCGCGTCCCGTCCTCACGGCTTGGCGCTCACCGTTCGTGAATCCCGGGTTTCGCCCCAACGGGGCGGAGGGGAATAGCCAGGGGCGGCTTCCGCCCCTGGACCACGCGCCCACATGAAATGGTTTTGGCCCCAACG
>JAYUGD010000027.1:0-2646 GCA_043767785.1 Zavarzinella sp.
TCGAGGCGTAAGCCCGACGTGTCTTTCTTCAAAGGCAAGACACGTCGGGCTTACGCCTCGACGCTCGCCGGACGTTGGATTGTGGCCAGTGGTTTCACCGGCTTCCGGCCCCGCGCTCCACTCCGAAGCGTCGCGTCGCGGCTAAACGGCCGTCGCGCATTTTTGGGGAATAAACCCGCCCCTAGCGCGTCATTCTTTCACGAGCGCCCCGCGACAGGATTCATGGCATGTACGGGTTTTTGGCCGATCTGATGGTGGCGATCCACGTTGGGTACGTGGGCTACATCGTCCTCGGGCAACTGGCGATTTGGCTCGGCTGGGCCTTGGGCTGGGCGTGGATCCGCAACGGGTGGTTCCGGCTCTCGCACTTGGCCATGATCGCGTTCGTGGCCTTTGAAGAGGCCATCGCCATGCGGTGCCCGCTGACCGACTGGGAGGAACACTTCCGCGAGTTGTCCGGGCAGGAGGTCTCCGGGGAGTCGTTCGTCGGGCGGCTGATGCACGCGGTCATCTTTGTGCATTTTGAGGAGTCGTGGCCGTATACGGTGATTCACGTCGGGTTCGCGGCCGTCGTGCTGGCCACGTTTATTCTGTGCCCGCCGCGGGGCCGCCACCGGCCCCCGGCAGGCCGAGCCACGCCCGCAGTCGCGTGACCGTCTTGCCGACGGCCCCCGTCGTCCCGTCCGCGAGTTGCTCCATGTCCCGCAGGATGACCGGCGGGACGAACCAGATCGCCGGGGCGTCCGCGGTGTTGATGAAGTCTTCCGTGTGGAAGTGGTCCGGCCCCATCAGTTCGTAAAAGCCGCGAGTGAGGGCGGCCAGCATCGGCGAATATTCCGGGGCGGCCGGCCGGTCCGCGATGCGCACCAGCAAGATGCGCGGGGCGACGTGGTCGAGAATCGCCGGGTGCCGTAACGCCTCTTCGAGCCACGCCCCGACGACGGCCAAGCCGCCGTCGTCGTTGATTTCGTTGACGATGCGCTGGCGCGGCACCGTGGGCAACTCGGCCGCCGGGGACAGTACGGGCAACCCGCTGGCCATCCGCGCCGCGGCGGCCAACGGCATCGTCCCTTGATTGCCGAACACGCGGAAGAGTTCCCAGCCGATGGCCGTCGGGCCGAGGTACGTCAACGGCCCCAAGTCGCGGTTGGAGACCAGCACGCGCCGGCCGTCTTCCGTGCGCGGCGAGAAGACCAGTGACGGCCGCCAGCCGTCGCGCTCGCCGTTCAACAGCGACCCGAAGGTGCCCTCCAGCGCGTCGCCGAGCCGCAGGCGCCAAGCGTCTTCGAGGGCGTCCCCGCGGTCGTGTGTGGCGGGGGCGGGGAGGAACTTCTGCACGGCGTCGTCGAACAAGCCGGCGCGGACGACCGGCGAGAGCGTGTCCCGCGCCAACTCGCGGGCCAAGTCTTTCGGCGTGACGCTTCGCCCGTTCACCGACCAGTGGGCCGCGTCGCCGCGCCGGGCCGGTTCGCGCAGACAAGCGACGTGGGCCGCCGCCCCGAGCATCGCCCCGCCCGTGCCGGCGATCAAATGGACGCGGTGCGTGAAGCCGGGGAACTCGCGGTTGAGCCGGCCCAGCACGAGGTTGACCCACGCCGCCCCGGCCGCCCCGGCCCCGGACACGTCGAGCAGGATCAGCGCCCCGGCCGCCGGGCGCGGGGCGTCGAACCACGGCAGCGGCAGCAGTTCCGGCGGTAGCGGCAGCCGCGGCGGGTCGGCGAAGTTCACCGGCTTGTCGTAGGCGTTGCCGAACCCGCGCAGGCGGTGCCGGAACGTCACGCGGCTTGCCATTTGCCACAAGAAAACACCGGCCAGCGTGACGGCCGTCAACGGCCACAGCGAGCCGTGCCAGTAGGCGAGGAAGCCGTAGGCGTGGGTCAGCAGCATCAGCACGACGCTGGCGGCCATGGCCGGCGTGACGAACGTGTCCTTGCGGTCCGCGGCGCAGGCGATGGCCGCCAGCACGCAAATAATAAAGTGGGCGAACAGGAAGACGTGCAGCCCGGCCGCGTCCGGCGTGATGTCCGCAAAATCGACTTCCCACCCGGCCAATTGATACGCCGTGGCCGGGCGAAACCAGCGGACGAACTCGATGCCCGCGACGGTCATCGCCGCCGCGACCGCCACCCCCGCGAGCAGCGGCCAGCCCGAGGGAAGTGGGCGACTCGGCTTCTTGCGGTCCGACGACCCGAGGCCCGCGAACACGCCGAGGAGGAAGCCGCCGAGGGCGACCGTGCAGGCCGTCGAAGCGAACAAATACCAGTACAGCGGCCGGGTGTGCAGCGGGCCGAAGTCCGTGCCGACGCGGAAACTCTCCGGCGGCCCGGCCCGGCCGTCGCCCAGCAGGAACCCGAAGAGCAGGACCAGCATCAGCGGGTGCCCGAGCGCGACGCCGTTGCGGAACCGCCGCCGCGCCGCCGGGTGCCGCACGACCCACGGCACGCCGGCCCGCGCGCCCATGCGGCCGAGCATGAGCAACAGGATCACCGCCCCGATGACGACGAGCGGGAAGTGCCGCCCGAAGCCGAGGAGGAACGGGTGCCAGGCGAACTCGATCAGGCGGTGGAGCACGGCGATGGTTCCCCGAATCGTGTCTGATTGCCGAAGCGCCAGCGAGGCAGGCGAGCCGGGAGCGTTAGCGACCGG
>JAYUGD010000028.1:0-2643 GCA_043767785.1 Zavarzinella sp.
CTTCCCGTCTCGGGAAGGGGGCCGGGGGGTTAGGTTGCCTTTCGCGGCCCGCGCAATGAAGGTTCCACCCCGCGCTCCGCTCCGAAGACTCCGCGTCGCGGCTAAACGGTTTTCCCTTGGTCATTGGGAATTGGTCATTCCCTATTCCCATTCGATCGTCGCCGGCGGCTTACTGCTGATGTCGTACACGACGCGGTTGACGCCGCGGACTTCGTTGATGATTCGTGTGGATACACGGGCGAGCAAATCCGTCGGCAAGCGGGTCCAGTCGGCGGTCATGAAGTCGCTGGTGTCCACGCAGCGCAGGGCGACGACGCTGTCGTAGGTGCGCTCGTCGCCCATCACGCCGACGCTGCGGACGGGCAGGATCACCGCGAAGGCCTGGCCGGTCTTGCGGTACCAGTCGGCGGCCATGAGTTCTTCCAGGAAGATCACGTCGCACTTGCGCAAGATGTCCAGCTTGGGCTTCGTCACGTCGCCGATACACCGGACCGACAGGCCGGGGCCGGGGAACGGGTGGCGCCAGACGACGGTATCGGGCAGGCCGAGTTCGGTGCCGAGCTTGCGCACTTCGTCCTTGAACAGGTCGCGGAGCGGTTCGACCAAGTCGAAGCCGAGTTCCTTCGGCAGGCCGCCGACGTTGTGGTGGGCCTTGATGGTCGCCGCCGGGCCGTCGACGGCGCCGCCGCTCTCGATCACGTCCGGGTAGAGTGTCCCTTGCGCGAGGAACTTGGCGCCGGGGATCGACTTGGCCTCGTGCTTGAACACCTCGATGAACTCGCGGCCGATGATCTTCCGCTTCACCTGCGGGTCGCTGACGCCGGCGAGGGCGCCCAAGAAGCGGTCGGCCGCGTCGGCCACATGCAAGTCGGCGTGGAACCAGTCGCGGAAGGTATGCCGGACACTTTCCGACTCCCCTTCGCGGAGCAGGCCGTTGTCCACGAAGATGCACGCCACTTGCGGGCCGACGGCCTTGAGCAGAAGGGCCGCGACGACGGACGAGTCCACGCCGCCGGACAGGCCGCAGATGACGCGCTGGTCGCCGATCTTGGCCTTCATGTCGGCGACGGCTTTTTCGATGAACGTCGTCATCCGCCACAAGCCTTCACATCCGCAGACGTCGTGCAGGAAGTTCCGCAAAATGCGGCCCCCCTCCGGCGTGTGGCTGACTTCCGGGTGGAACTGGATGCCGTAGAACGGCTTCGTCCGGTGCTTCACCGCCGCCAACGGGCAAGTGTCCGTGAAGGCGAGCGTCTCGAACTGTCCGTCCACGCTGCGCACTTGGTCGCCGTGGCTCATCCAGACGATGGTTTCCTTCGGCACGCCGGCCAGCAGCTTGTCCGGGTTCGTGATGTGGATCGGCGCCCGGCCGTACTCGCGGCGGTCGGCCTTGCCGACCTCGCCGCCCATCAGCTTGCACGCGAGTTGCAGCCCGTAGCAGATGCCGAGGATGGGAATGTCGAGCGCGAAGACGCCGGGGTCGATGGTCGGGGCCTTGTCGTCGTACACGGACGACGGCCCGCCGGAGAGGATGATGCCTTTGGGCTTCAGTTCCGCGAACCGGCTGGCCGGCAGGTCGTGCCGGACAATCTGGCAGAAGACGTTCAACTCCCGCACGCGCCGGGCGATCAGTTGGGCGTACTGCGAGCCGAAATCGACGATCAGGACCAATTCCTTCGACATGCGTTCTTCCCGTTACTTGCCGCCGAGTTCCGTCGCCCGCTTCGTCGCCGCCTCGACGGCGTCCATCACCGCCGCCCGCAGGCCGCCGCGCTCCAGCGCGTGCAGCCCGGCGATGGTCGTGCCGCCGGGGCTGGTGACGGCGTCCTTCAACTGGCCGGGGTGCTGGCCGGTTTCCAACACCATGCGGGCCGCCCCCAACACGGTCTGGGCCGCGAGCGTCTGGGCCACATCCCGCGGCAGGCCCATGCGCACGCCGCCGTCGGCCATTGCTTCGATCATCACGTACACGAACGCCGGCCCGCTGCCGGAGAGCCCGGTGACGGCATCCAGTTGATATTCGGGGACGGCGAACGCCTTGCCGACGGCGTTGAACAACCGCTCCACAAGGGCCGAATCTTCCGGCTTGGCGCCCGGCCCGACGGCGAACCCGGCGGCGCTGGCCCCGAGCAAACACGGCGTGTTCGGCATCACGCGGACGAGCCGGTGATTGGCCAGCAGCCCGTCGGCCAGTTTCTTGAGCGTGACCCCGGCCGCGATGGAGATGACGACGTGCGAGTCCTGAATCTCCCCGCTGATCTCCGCGAGGAGGGGGGCCATCATCTGCGGCTTGACCGCGATGACGAGGACGCGCGAGTTCTTGACCACGTCGATGTTGTCGGCCGTCACCGCCCCGCCGGTCGCTGCGCGGAACCGCTCGCGCGCCGCCGGAAACGGGTCGCTGGCCCGCAAGGTGGCGGCCGTGACCAGGCCGGCGTCGAGCCAGCCCTTGGCCAACGCCGTGGCCATTTGCCCGGCCCCGAGGAAGCCGACCTTGAGCGGTGTGGAAAAAGGCTCAGTCACCGTGGGACCCGCGGCCTTTGGGCCGCCCGCGAGAAGAAAGGTTTGATTGTACACCGGCGGCGACAAATGGAAAGCCCGGGCAAGAGTCCCGGGGTTCGCCAAGTCCCGGGGTTCGCCAAG
>JAYUGD010000029.1:0-7437 GCA_043767785.1 Zavarzinella sp.
ATTCCCAAGGCGGCCGCCGAGTTATTCGTCGGCAACTCGGGGACGACGGTCCGCTTCCTCACGGCGATGCTGGCCTTGGGCCGCGGGCGTTACCGACTCGACGGTATCCCACGGATGAGAGAGCGACCCATCGGCGACTTGCTGGCCGCCTTGAGGCAACTTGGCGTGACGGCGGAGAGCGAATCCGGCAGCGACTGCCCCCCCGTCGTCATTGAGTCAACCGGCCTCCGCGGCGGCCGCATCGGCGTGCGGGCTGACAAGAGCAGCCAATTCCTGAGCGCACTGTTGTTGGCGCTCCCATTCGCGGACGGCGACACCGGCGTCGGCATCGACGGGCCAATGGTTTCCGAGCCGTACATCGCCATGACGCTCACGCTGATGAAGCAGTGTGGTCTCATGATTGAAGTCCGGGACGGCGGCCGGACCTACTACGTCCCCGGCAAACAAGCCTACGCGGGCGGGACCATCGCCATTGAGCCGGACGCCTCCTCCGCGAGCTACTGGTTCGCCGCGGCGGCGATTACGGGCGGGCGCGTGACGGTGAACGGGTTGACGCGAGAAAGCCTACAAGGGGACGTGGCCTTCGTCGATTACCTGGAACAGATGGGCTGCCGCGTGGAGACGTGCGACCAAGGCATCACCGTCCACGGCCGGCCCCTTCGCGGCATTGACGTGGACATGAACGCCATCAGCGACACGGTGATGACCCTCGGGGCGGTCGCCGTGTACGCCGATGGGCCGACGACGATCCGCAACGTCGGTCACATCCGGCACAAGGAAACGGACCGCCTCAGCGCGCTGGCGACGGAACTGCGGCGGCTGGGGCAGGACGTGGATGAGACCGAAGATGCGATCACGATCCGGCCGGCGCCAGTCCGGCCGGCAGCCGTGGAGACGTACAACGACCACCGTATGGCGATGAGTCTGGCCCTGGTCGGGCTGAAATCGCCGGGCGTGACAATCAAAAACCCCGGCTGCGTCGTGAAGACGTACCCGGGGTACTGGGATGATTTTGAAAGGTGGCTGGCGCCGCCGGTTCCGACTTAAGCCTTCTTCGGCTCGGTCCAGAACGGGCTGAGGGCCTTGATCTTGCCGAGGAGCTTGGCCTTTTCCTCGCCGGTGGCGACGAGGAGTTTCCGCTTCAGCTTCCGCATCTTTTCCTTGCGGTGGTAGCGGCGATCCAGTTCAATGCGACGTTCGACCATGTCCCAACTTCCCCGAAAGATTAGTGTGCCCGCGGCAGATCTCGTCTCGATACCGTATCCGCCGGGCCGGCCGCCGACAAGCGGCTACGCCCGGCTCACCCGGCGAATTCTCCTCGGCGTGTGGGCGGCGATGACCCTCCAAGCGTTGGCGTTTGTCGCCCGCTACGCCCTCTCCAACCCGTTCGTGGACGAGTGGGACTTTGTCCACGCCCTCTACGGCGAGGAGCCGGCCCTGCCATGGCTGTGGGACTTGCACAACGAGCACCGCTTCCCGCTGCCGCGCGTGTTTTATCTGCTCTTGTTCCGGCTCACGGGCGACTTGCGCGTCGGCTGCTACGTCACCCTCGTCGGCATTTCGGTGCTGTCGCTGGGCCTCATGCGGCTCTCCAAGCGCGTTCGCGGCCATGCCAGTCTGATTGACGCCGTGTTCCCCATGTTGCTGCTTCACGCCGGGCAGGCTGAGAACCTGTACATGGGCTATCAGATGTGCTTCATGCTGACGGCGGTCCTGGCGGCCGGCCAACTCGCGGCGGTGGTCACGACGACCGACGGCAACCATTTTCGACGCGGTTGGCAAGTCGGGCTGATGGGAGTCGCCAGCCTCATGTGCGGGGCCGCCGGATTGGCTTACGGGGCCGCCGGGCTGGTGTGGGTCGGGTGGCTGGCTTACGGCGGCAAGTTGAACCGCTCGCAACGGTTTATGCTGGCGCCCTTCGTCTCGCTGGTCCCCGCGTACATCGTCCTCTACCGCCAGGGGTATCACCGGCCGGGGCACCATCCGCCGAGCGCGGGGTTGTTTGAATCGGTGCGCGTGGGGTTGGAGGCGCAAGCCGTTGCGGTCGGGCCGTCGGCCACGGGCATTTGGCCATTCATCGGGATCGTCATGTTTTTGATGGGGGTCGGCACGTTTCTGCTGATCGCCAAGAACTTGCGCGGCGACCGCGGAAACCACCCCAAATGGTGGGGACTGATGGCCATGTTGGCCGGGTCCGCCGGCGTCTCGTTCGGCATCGGCTGGGGGCGATCTGGTTTCGAGGATGACATGGGCTTCGCATGGCGGTACGGGTGGATTACGTTGCCAGCCCTGTTCACGATGTGGTTCGCGTGCCTGCGGGACCGCTCGCGGTGGGCGGCGCGATTCTTGTGGGTGTTCGCCATCGGGGTGACGGTGATGACGCCGATCAACGTGGTCAGCGGCTTTTTGGACGGGGAAAAGCGGCGGTACATGATCGAGCGGGAGTGGGAGCAGTGGGTGCGCGACGGGAAGACGCCGCGGGAGATTGCCGCGAAATTCTACCCGGACGACGCGGAGGACGTCCGCGAACGCATGATCTCGGCCATGCTGCTGCTCAAGAAAAATCGGTACACTTACTACGAACTGCTCCGCGAGAGCGACCCGCCTTGACCAGCCTTCCCCTGTGGCCGTTGCTCGTCCCCGTGGCCGGCTTGGGCGTGTGCCTCGCCGCGTGGTGGCTGTACCGACTCGGGCGGGACGTGCAAACCGAACGGGCGCGAGAATCCTATCGACTCCAGAAAGAACGGCTGGCCGAGGTGTTTTTGAAGACGGCCAACCTCTCCGGCAAGCCGCGTGGCCTGTCGTGGGCGTCCGGTTCCCTCGCGGGTGAGATGGTGTTGTCGCGGGACCGACACACCCGACAACTCACTGGGTTGGTGGCGATGGACATTCACTTCGAACCACTGCCCGGCGGAGACATGGAAGATTGTGCGGCCGCCAAAATCCCCCGGACGGTCACGGCCGTCTTTCACTTTTTGCGGGGCGAATGGCTCACGGAAGGCCGTGCCATTTTCAACATGACGCCTGAACAAGTGTTGTCAACTTTTGATCGCACGAAAGACGAGACCGAAACTTTAGCCTCCGGAAGAAAAAGTTGAGACCGGAGACGATTTTTGGGGGCGAGTCGAATTCTACTTGCCTAATATGCTAATAATGATGGACGTATGGTTTTTCCAAGTCTTGGTTGTTTCGATAATCACAAAATTGACTCGCCACCCGAGTGATTGCCAACGCACATGCTCGCATCGTCGCCTATCCGATACGCGGACCTTATCAGCGATCTGGGCCTGTTGACCAGTGATCGGCAGGAAGAACTCGTCTCCCGGATGTACCCCCAGTGCCGGGATTGGAACATCCTGCTCTCCGAACTCGTCTACCGCGAGTGGCTAACTCCTTACCAAGCGAGCATGCTGGCCAAGGGAAAAGGGCGGGAACTGCGATTGGGGTCGTACATCCTCCAAGAGCCGTTGGGCGAGGGGGGGACAGGCCGCATTTACAAGGCCGAGCACGCCAAATTCCGCACCCCCGCCGCCGTGAAAATCCTCCGCCGCAGTCAGGCCAAGAACCCCGTTGCCGTCTCCCGCTTCCTGCGCGAAATCCGCGCCTTGGCCTCCCTGCGGCACCCGCATGTCGTCCACGCCTTCGACGCCGACTACGCCGCCGGCACCGTATACTGCGTGATGGAATACGTGCCGGGGACCGACCTCGGCCACATCGTGCGGCAACAGGGCGTGCTGCCGTGGGAAGTCGCCGCCCGGTACGCCTACCAAATCGCGCTGGCCCTCCAGTACGTGTCCA
The DNA here is from genome assembly GCA_043767785.1 of Zavarzinella sp. Lineage (GTDB taxonomy): Bacteria > Planctomycetota > Planctomycetia > Gemmatales > Gemmataceae > Zavarzinella. The sequence goes on from JAYUGD010000029.1 coordinate 3,799, forward strand.
GCGTGGGCCTCATCCACCGGGACATTAAGCCGAACAACATTCAGGTGACGCCGGACGGCCGGGCCGTCAAACTGCTCGACCTCGGGCTGGCCCGTTTTGAGCGGTGGGAGCTGAACGAGGAAGACGCGGGCGTGACGCGCGTCGGCACGATGATCGGCACGCCGAACTACATCTCCCCGGAACAAATCCGCGACTCCCGGTCGGCCGACATCCGCAGTGACTTGTACGGCTTGGGCTGCACGCTGTACTTCATGCTGACCGGCCGCGCCCCGTTCGAGTCGGCCGACGCCGTCACCGCCCTGCGCAAGCAACTGGTCGAAGAGGCCACCCCCGTCGAGTCGCTCCGGCCCGACGTCCCGCCCCCGCTGGCCGCCATCGTCCGGACGCTGATGCGCAAGCGGCCGCGAGACCGACACCAACACCCGGCGGAGACGGTGCAAGCCCTGCACCCCTTGGTGACGCCGGCCGGCGACACGATCAACGACGCGGCGTCCGTCACCTGCACCGGAATGCCGATGGTGATGCCGGACGCCGCGGCCGGCGAGCGGACGGCCGAGTTTCATCTGAACGACCTCGACGTGCTCGATCATTCGTCCGCGGAACTTCGCTCCCGCAAAGAGCGCGTCTACGCCGTCCTCGGCACGATGCACTGGGCCATCGCCATTATGATCGCCGGCATCGCCTTGGGCTTCGTGATGCGCGGCCTGTGACATCAACCCCCTCTGCTGACCATTCGCGTTGGCCGCCGCCCGCACAACCGTTACAATCGGTGTGACTGGATCGCGTGTGACGACAGGCGTTTGGCGGTTTCCATGACGGAACTGGTGTTGCCGGTGTGCCCCCTGTTGCGGACTTTCCTGAGCGGGCCGCCGAGCGCGGTTACGCCCCGGCAGGTGGCGATCCAAACCGCGACGCGGGACTGGCTGAACGGCGACTGGTTGAGCGGGGCCGACGAGGCCACGCTGCGCGGGCGGCTGCTCCCCTTCTACGAGTGCGTGGTTGATCCGCCACTGCATTGCGCGACGGTGGCCCGCCGGGGGCGCTTCCTGCGGTTCGGCCTGAATCACCTGTTGAGCGGGACGGATTCGCCGGGCGTAAAACTCGACCGCTGCGTGCCGCCGAAGGGGCCGTATTTTCAAGCCGGCTTCGGCATGCAATTCTGGACGGCGATCCTCCAAGCCACCGACCCGGCCCGCTTCCCCGCGTGGACGCCGAATACGGCGACCGCGATGGCTCGCCTGAAACTCGGCAAGCGGTCGGCCCGGGAGACGCCCGGCCAACAGTACGCCCGGCTGTTCGTGCTGGCCGATGAATTGCGGGCGTCCGAACCGACGATGACCGGCTTCCAAGTGGACGACTTCTTGGAAGCGGTCGCCGTCATGCATGGCCGGGAACTAAAGCTTGAGCAAAAGTCTGCTTCAAAAACGCTGGAAGACCTCGCCCGTACGGTCCGCACCAAATACCCGCTGCGAGAACGGCTGAAGGCCCACCGCCAATCGGAAGCGGTCACCCGGGAAGAACTCACGCGGGCGGTCGCCGCCGAGGATGTTTCCGAGATTCGTCGCGTGCTGACCGGCGCCGACGTGCCGAATGCCTCGGTCCACGACGACGCCCTCTTGGACGTGGTCCGCGCCTTGTGGACCACCGACTTCCCCGAGGAATTGCTGACGGACGTGTGGGGGTCCGGCCCACTATTGGGCGTCGGCCTGTCCTTCCCGGTGGCCGTCCTGCACTTGCGGGACGCGGACGACTTCCCGCCGTGGGACGCCGTGACCCGGCACGGCCTCGCTTCGCTGGATGACGGCTACAACCCGCTCGGCCCGCCCGCGGAGGGGTATCGGCTTTACCGCGAGGCATGCGACGAACTGCGCCGTCGCTTTCGGCTGCACCCGTTGGAAGTCCCCGACCTCTTCCGCATGGCCGCCCAGCCGCCGGACTCGATTCGGCGGCCCGGCCCGAACTTCCACGGCTTCTGCGCGGACACGTTCCGCTTCCTTGACGAACTGACCGTGAACAACCGTCGCGAGTGGATGGCCGATCACCGCGCCCGTTACCACTTCGCGGTGCGAGAGCCGCTCGCAGAACTCTGCACGGCCCTCGCGGCGCGGTACGTGCAACCGCTGTTAAACGCCCCGCACGGCTGGGACTTGGAAACCGACGCCCGCACGGGCAAGGCCCTCTCCAGCGTCACCCGCAACGACCACGGCCAAAGCCAGCCCTACGAGACGGCCCAGTGGATTACGTTCTACCGCCGCAGTCAACAGACCAAGCGGGACGACGTGCAACTCTTCGTGCGCGTGGACGCGGCGGGCGTCGCCTGCGGGCTGAAACTCGGCCGGCGGGCGCGGGACGCCGGCAAGCGGTTCCGGGCGAACATCCAGCAGCACGCGGAACTGTTGTTCCGCCGCCTGCACGCGGCCCACGCCTTCACGGCCTGCGAATTCCTCGACGACGCCGGGCAACCGATCCGCATGGATGCGCCGGCCGACCTGCGGCGGTGGGCGACCGGCAAGAATCTGGTCGCCGAGCGGCGCATCCCGCGCGAGTCCCCGTTGCTGCGCTGTGACGACCTCGTCGGCGAGATCATGCTGACGTTCCACAAGGTGCTCCCCGCGTATCGGTGCGGCGTGGACGACGCCCCGCAAGAGTGGCTGGCCAAGCCGGCGCCGATGTACGCGGCCACGAACTTTCTCGCGGACACGCGGCTCGACGCCCAATGGTTGGAGACGGCGACCTCGTTGTTGGGCATGAAGCGGCAACTGATTTTGCAGGGCGTGCCCGGCACGGGGAAGACGCACGTGGCCCAACGGCTGGCCCGGCTGCTGACGAACGGCGACGAGAGCCGCGTCCGCTTGGTTCAGTTCCACCCGGCGTATAGCTACGAGGAATTCGTCGAGGGGTTGAAGCCGAAGACCGTGGAAGTGAACGGCCGCAGTGAAGTGACTTACCCGGTGGAAGAAGGCGTCCTCTGTCAGTTTGCCCGTCTCGCCGCCGCCCGGCCGGGGGAGAACTTTGTCCTTGTGGTGGACGAGATCAACCGCGGGAACCTGCCGCGCATCTTCGGCGAGTTGCTGTACCTGCTCGAATACCGGGAACACGAGATCGTGTTGCCGTACTCCCGCCGGCCGTTCCGACTCCCGCCGAACTTGTACGTGGTCGGCACGATGAACCTCGCGGACCGCTCCGTAGCGGCCGTCGATCAAGCCTTGCGGCGCCGGTTTAGTTTCGTGGAGATGGTCCCGAGCCGTGAGATTTTGGAACACTGGTTGGCCGACCACCCGGCGAAAGACCCGAAACTCGCCACGGCGACGGCGGACTTGTTCGAAGCCGTGAACCGGCAACTCCATGACGACGCCGGGCCGGGGAACCAAGTCGGGCACAGCTACTTCATGGTCCCAGACTTGGACCTGCCGCGGCTGCGACGGGTGTGGGAACATCATGTTCGCCCACTGCTGGCGGAGTACCTCGGCCACCAGCCGCAGCGGTTGGCCCGGTACGAGTTGGACCGATTTTTGAAGGCGCGGCCCGGTTCGTAGAACAGATGAAAAGGTTCCGTCCATTGACCGGAGAACCGGGTACCGCATGGCCGACACGTCCGACCCGACCCTTCTGAACCCGCGCCGGCCGGGGGGCGACGCC